>JAGRHB010000264.1 GCA_020445245.1 Gammaproteobacteria bacterium | reverse complement strand
CCACCCTGCCACGTCTGCTCATCGTCCTGCTCTGGTTGCTCCTTGCCTACGGCTGCGGCCAGATGCCGGAGCGCCCATCGCAACCCGACGGTGATCCGGATGCACTACGCGCGACACAGTTGCTTGCAGCCGGCCAGTACCCGGCGGCCGCCGAGCTCTACCGGCGGCTTGCTGCAGGCACCGCCGCCCCGGACCGGCGCGCCGGCTATCTGCTGGCGGCGGCCGAGGCGTCACGTGCGGGAAACGACTGGGATGGCGTTCGCCAGGCGCTCGAGCTGCTGACACCGATGAACCTGGTTGCAGACCAGGCGCTGCAGCGCGACCTGCTGCGGAGCGAGATGCAGCTGCAGGAGAGACGCCCGTCCGACGCACTGGCAACGCTGGCGACACCAGCCGCACCGGGATCCGATACCGCTTTGCGGATCCGTTATCACCACAACATCGCCGAGGCCTACCGGCAGATGGGCAACCTGCTGGAGACCGCGAACGCACTGCAGGTGGTGGATGCGCTGCAGACCGATCGCGATGCACGCCTGGCGACCCAGACCGACATCCTGCGCACGCTGGCACTGCTCAACGAACTGGTGCTGGGCAACCTGCAACCGTCACCGCCAGGTGTCGCCGGGGGCTGGATGCAATTGGCGCTGCTGGTCAAGAAGCATGGCAGTGAACCCGATCAGCTCGCCCCCCTGTTGGCCGAGTGGCGCCAGCGTTTTCCACAGCACCCGGCCCTGCCGGAGCTGCTCGCGAACTACCAGCAATACCTGCAAAGCCAGCTGCAGCGCGTCTCGGTGATTGCGGTCCTGCTGCCACAGTCGGGCGTGTTCGCCGAGGTCGCTGCGGCGATCCGTGACGGCATCGTGATCAGCCGCTTCCAACACCCTGAAGGCAAGCGCCCGGAGCTGCGCTTCTACGACGCCACCGACCCGGCCGGGATCTGGCCCCTGTATTCCCGGGCAGTCGCTGAGGGTGCGGAGCTGGTGATCGGTCCTCTGCAGAAGGAGGCGGTCGCCCAGCTGGTTCGCGCAGGCGATCTCCCGGTGCCGGTACTCGCGCTCAACCAGGTCGAGGTCGACACCACGCTACCGGCGAATCTGTTCATGTATTCGCTGTCGCCCGAAGACGAGGCGCGCCAGGCAGCCGAGCGGGCCTGGCTCGATGGTCACCGCAGACCGTTGATCCTGGCACCGCAGGACAGCTGGGGTGAGCGACTGGCATCCGCCTTCGATCAACGCACCCGCACCCTTGGCGGCAGCGTGGCCGGAATCGGGCGCTACGACGACAACAGCCACGACTATTCCGACACGATCACCGCGGCGCTGCACATCGATCAGAGCGAGGCACGGCGGCGCCAGATCGAGGGCTGGCTGGGCCGTCGGGTCGAGTTCGAGCCGCACCGGCGCGACGACGTGGATGCGGTATTCATCGCCGCACGTCCGGTGCAGGCACAGGGGATCCGGCCGCAACTGCAGTTCCATCACGCCGGCGACCTGCCGCTCTATGCCACGTCGCACGCATGGAGCGGACAGCTTTCAGCAAACCAGCTCGAGGACATGCGGGGCATCATGTTGGCCGATATTCCCTGGCTGCTATCCAACGGCACCGGTGACCTGGACACACGTGCAACGATCGTACAGAGCCTGCCGAAGAGCGGCTCCGCCTACGCACGCCTCTACGCAATGGGAATGGACGCATTGCGTCTCGTTCCCCACCTGCGACGCCTGCAGAGCAGTCGCTACGAGTCACTGGATGGCAGTACCGGCAATCTCTACATGGACGAAGCCAACCAGATCCACCGCCAGCTCATCTGGGTACTGCTTGACGAGCAACCGCGAATTCTCGGATACGCACCACGCCTCGACCTGCAATCAGCCGAAGAACCGACCGTACCCGCCGCACCGGAGGTCTCGAACCAAGCTCCACCCTCCTGATGGGCAGTACGCAGGACATTGGGCGAGACGCCGAATCGCGCGCCGAGGCTCTGCTGAGACGCAATGGCCTGCAGCTGGTCGCACGCAATTACCGCTGCCGCGGCGGTGAGATCGATCTGATCATGCGCGACACACAGCACCTGGTGTTTATCGAGGTGCGCCAGCGTGGCAGCCTAAGGTTCGGCGGCGCCCTGTCCAGCGTCGACGCGAACAAACAGCGAAGGGTGATCCACGCAGCCCAACACTACCTGATGTCCAGCGGATGGCAGGGACCGTGCCGCTTCGACGTCGTCGGCTTCGACGGCCCACAACAGCGGGGACAATGGATTCGCGATGCATTCACCGCGTGACATCGACCGACAGGTGCGGGCGTGCGACACTTGCGCCAATTGACCACGGCAGTGACGCGGCATTGTGGATCCGATCGAACGCATCAACACCCTGTTTGACGACAACGCGCACCTGACCAGCAGTGCAGCCGAGACCCAGGCAGCACCGATTGCAATGGCTGCACAATGCATCGTCAACTGCCTTCTCGGTGGCGGCAAGGTACTGAGCTGCGGCAATGGCAGCTCGGCGGCCGATGCCCAGTACTTCGCCGCACAGATGCAGCACCGCTATGAACGTGAGCGCCCCGGCCTGCCGGCGATTGCCTTGAACTCCGACGCCGCGATTCTCACCGCGATCGCCGTGGACGAAGGTTTCAGCGCCATTTTCGCCAAGCAGATCAGTGCCCTGGGACATCCGGGCGATGTGCTGTTGACGATGAGCATCAATGGCACTGCCGAGAACATGGTGACCGCAATAGACGCCGCAGCCGATCGCCAGATGCGGGTGATTGCACTGACAGGGCGTGACGGTGGAGATGTGGCACTGAAACTGCGGACCAACGATATCGAGATCCGCACGCCGGCGGCCGATGCCGCGCGAATCCTCGAAAATCACCGGCTGGTGATTCACTGTCTGTGCGACCTGATCGATCTTCAACTGATGGGTGGTTAGAACATGACGAAACCAAATACTCTGGCGACAAGAGCAATCATTGCAGGGTTGTTGGCACTGATGCTTGGCGGCTGCGGTGCCGTGGTCATCGGTGGCGCCGTGGCTACCGCGAATGTGGCACACGACCGCCGTACCGCCGGCACCCTGGTCGAGGACCAGAAGATCCTCCTCGAAGCCATCAGCATGCGCGACGCCGACGAAGCCCTGAAGAAGCACGCGAACGTCGGCATCGATGTTTTCAATCTGCAGGTGCTGCTGACCGGCCAGGCAGAAAACTTCGAGGTCGTTGAGGCATTCCGCCAACGGGTGGCCGGTATCCAGCGTGTGCGCGCGGTGTTCAACGAAGTGGCCGTCGGTGCGGAATC
>JAGRHB010000263.1 GCA_020445245.1 Gammaproteobacteria bacterium | reverse complement strand
CAGGTTGCGCGTTGGGCGGTGGAGATCAGTGCCCGCCGCGCTGAGGCTGCGTTGGCAGAGGCCGAGGCCACACCGGACCTCACCGTGCGTGCTGGCGTCAAGCACGACAACGCCGACGATGCCAATGCGTTGGTGCTGGGCATTTCGTTGCCACTCCCCTTGTTCGACCGCCGCCAGGGTGACGTGCTGGCCGCCCGTTTGAGCGCCAACGCGGCGGTGGAACAACGCCGGGCGGCAGAACGACGCGTGGAGGTCGCTCTCTCACGGGCCTACGCACGCATGGCGGGGAGCTTCGACGAGGCGATGGCCATTCGCGACATCGCGCTACCACCTGCAAACGAAGCGTTTCGGTTCACCCGGCGGGCATTCGAAAGCGGCGATCTGGCCCTGATCGATGTACTCGATGCCGAGCGCACCCTGATGGAGCTGCGCACCGAATACCTCGATGCGCTGACCGGTTACCACCTCGCAGTGACCGAGATTGAAGGGCTCATTGGCCGGCCGCTGGCCGATCTCGGGGCCCGTGCAGATTCAGATTCCGACAACCATGCCGGAGACCAACGATGAAGATCCGAACCACCCTGGGCGTGTTCCTGCTGCTCGTCGGCTTGAGTACGGCCGATCCCGTTCAACGGCTCTGGTCGGCACCCGCAACACCCGTCGACAAGCATCGTGCAACAGATAGCGAACACGGGCACGATGAACACACTGACGCTGATCATGAGAAACACGGCGAAGACGGTCATACCGAGCATGACCATGCAAAGGATGATCGCGACCAGTCAAAGCACGCCGAAGATGCCCACGCTGGGCATGACCACCCCGAGGGCGAGCACGATCATGCGGATGACGATCATGATCACGCAAAGGATGCCGAAGGCGAACACGATCACACTGAGCATTCCGGAGACGATCACTCAGGGCACGATCACACCAAGGGCGATGATGGCCACGCGGAGCACGCTGACAGCCAGCATGGCGCCGCTGCCGGCGCCGGTGACGACGATCACGCGGGTCATGATCATGACGAGGAGGGCTCGATCCGCCTGACACCGGCGGTGATGCAAGAGTTCGGCATCGAGGTGCGGGTGGCAACCGGCGGCAGCATCGGCCGCACCGTGCGGCTGCCGGGCGAGGTGGTCTACAACACCGATCGGATTGCCCATGTGAGCCCGATGGTGGCTGGGCGAGTCCAGCAAGTCTATGTGTCCGTCGGTGATCGTGTGGTGGCGGGTCAAATTATGGCGGTACTCGCCAGCCGTGAACTGGCCGCGGCACGCAGCGAATACCTGGCCGCCGTCGCCAAGCTCGAACTGGCACGCGAGAATCTGGGGCGCGAAAAACGGCTGCTCTCAGACAAGGTCGGTACGACGCGAGCTGCTGCCGCGGCGCGGCAGGCCTATCGTGAGGCCGATATCGAACGTACCCAGGCGGTGAACGCCCTGTTCGCGCTGGGTTATTCGCGCGAGCAGGTCACACAGACCGCCGCGATCGAAGGCAAGGACTTCAGCATTTATGAGCTGCGCGCCCCATTGAGCGGCATCGTGACGCAGCGGCATATCACCATCGGCGAGGTCGTCGGGTTGGAAACGGCGGACGTGCCGTTCGTCGTTGCCGACCTGTCGTCGGTGTGGGTCAACCTCACCGTGTACCAGCGTGATCTGGCACAGGTGCGGGCGGGTATGCCGGTGACGATCCAGTTCAGCAGCGGCATCCCCGATGCCCAGGGCACCGTCGCCTTCGTCAGCCCGGCCCTGGACGAGACCACCCGCACTGCAACGGCGCGGGTCGTGCTAAAGAACCCCCATGCCGACTGGCGCCCCGGCCTGTTTGTCTCCGGCCTCATCGAGACTGGCAGCGAGACGGCTGCCATCGTGGTACCAAACTCGGCGCTGACTGAGTTGGACGGCGAGACCGTGGTGTTCGTGCAGGCCGATGGCGGCTTCGAGCCACGCAGGGTGCGGCAGGGGCGCACGACACCAAAAGCTGTGGAGATCATTGACGGCCTTGCCGAGGGCGAGCGATATGCCGCCAACAACGTGCTGGCCTTGAAAGCCGAGACCAACCGCGCGGCACTCGAACACGCCGGACACGTGCACTAGGAGCGAATCGACATGATCGAAAAGTTGATCGATTTCGCCTTGGGCAACCGCCTGCTGGTGGTGGTGCTGGTCCTGGTGGTTATGGGAGCCGGCTACCGCTCTTACACGCTGTTGCCGGTGGATGCCTTCCCCGACGTGTCACCCAACTTGGTGCAGGTCTTCACCATCACCGAGGGTCTGGCGCCCGAGGAGATTGAGCGCTACGTCACCTATCCGGTAGAGGCCTCGATGACGGGTCTTCCCGGCATCGAGGAAATCCGCAGCATCTCCAATTTCGGCCTGTCGGTGGTCAATGTCTATTTCGAAGACGATTTGGACATCTACTTCACCCGACGATTGGTCAACGAACGCCTGCAGGAGGCCCGCGAGCAGATCCCCGAGGGTTTTGGCGAGCCGGAAATGGGCCCCATCTCCACCGGCATGGGCCTGATCCTGTACTACTACCTCGACGACACCACGGGCAACTACAGCCTGGAGGAGCTGCGCACCATCCAGGACTGGATCGTGAAGTACCAGCTGCAGACGGTACCGGGCGTCACCGAGGTACTCGGAATCGGCGGTTTCGAGAAGCAATACCAGGTCAACATCGATCCGCAGGCCTTGCTGCGATACGACCTGTCCCTGCAGGACGTGATTTCCCGCATCCGCGAGAACAACGTCAGTGTCGGAGCACAGTTCCTGACGATGAACGCCGAGGAGTTCGTGGTGCGTTCCGAAGGCCTGGCACATGGTGTCGACGACCTCGCCAGTATCGTTGTCAAGACCGACGACGGTCGTGCTGTCTACCTGCGCGACGTCGCGGCCATCGAGGTCGGCGGTGCCATCCGTCGTGGGCTGCAGACCCTCAATGGCGAGAAAGAGGTCGTCGCCGGCATGGTCGTGCAACTCTACGGCACCAATGCTTCCACGGTGATCGACCGGGTTGAATCCAAGGTAGAGCAGGTGCAGAAAGCCCTGCCCGAGGGTGTGCGCATCGTGCCTTACTATGAGCAGAGCGAGCTGGTGCAGGCCTCAGTCGCCACCGTGCGCAATGCCCTGCTGCAGGGGGTCGCATTGGTGGTGATCGTGCTGCTGGCCTTCATGGGCGGCCTTCGCCCGTCGCTCGTGGTCGCCCTGTCGATTCCGTTTTCGGTGTTGTTCGCAACGCTGGCCATGGGCTACTTCGGGATCTCGGCCAACCTGATGTCACTCGGTGG
>JAGRHB010000262.1 GCA_020445245.1 Gammaproteobacteria bacterium | reverse complement strand
TCACCGCGGCAACAGTTACGGAAGGGGACCAGGTCATCATCGGATTCTACCATTTCAGCGTCGGCGACCCGGTGGCCGCGGTGTTCCGGCACGGGTGCGTCGAGGTGCCACCGGGGCATCGATAGTCACTGCTCGCCACTCGCCCGGCTGCAGGCCGTCGAGGCGCCAATCCCCAATCTGCCACCGCACGAGGCGCAGGGTGGGGAAACCGATCGCTGCGGTCATGCGTCTGACCTGGCGATTGCGGCCTTCGTGAATACGGATCTGCAGCCATTGGGTCGGGATACTGGCGCGGTAGCGCACCGGCGGGTCACGCGGCCACAGTGCCGGTGGCGCGATCAGCTGCACCTGGGCCGGCTTGGCCGGGCCGTCACGCAGGACGATACCGTCTCGAAGCGGAGCGAGATCCGCGTCACCGGGAACGTTCTCCACCTGAACCAGATAGGTCTTCCAGGTCTTCTTGCCCGGAGTCGTGAGCTGGTGGGCGAGCGCCCCGTCGTCGGTCAACAGCAGCAAGCCCTCGCTGTCATAGTCCAGGCGGCCCGCCGGATAGACGCCCGGTTGTGCGATGTAATCGGCCAGGGTTGCGCGCCCGTCCCGGTCGGTGAACTGGGTCAGCACGTTGTAGGGTTTGTTGAAAAGTATCAATTGAGCCATAAAATGAAGCCGCCGCCCCGGCGGTGCTAGAATCGCGCTTTCTCCCACACCCAAACCGGATGGTTGTAACTCAATGGCATTCGACAAAATCCAAGTGCCGGCAGACGGCAAGAAGATCACGGTCAACGCAGACAACTCGCTGAATGTGCCGGATAACCCGATTATCCCCTTCATCGAGGGTGACGGCATCGGTGTTGATATCAGTCCGGTGATGATGAAGGTGGTCGATGCAGCGGTGGACAAGGCCTTCGGTGGCAGGCGTCGGATCGCCTGGATGGAGATCTACGCCGGTGAGAAATCCACGCGGATCTACGGTGAAGGGGTGTGGCTGCCGGAGGAGAGCCTCGAGGCAGTCAAGGATTATGTGGTATCGATCAAGGGGCCGTTGACCACCCCTGTTGGTGGCGGGATCCGCTCGCTGAACGTCACCCTGCGCCAGGAACTCGACCTGTACGTCTGCTTGCGCCCGGTGCGGTATTTCGATGGCACACCGAGTCCGTTGCTGCATCCTGAATACACAGACATGGTGATCTTCCGCGAGAACTCCGAGGACATCTATGCCGGGGTCGAATGGCAATCGGGCAGCGCCGAGGCGAAGAAGGTGATCGATTTCCTGATCAATGAAATGGGTGTCACCAAGATCCGTTTTCCCGCGACCTCGGGGATCGGCGTCAAGCCGGTCTCCAGCGACGGCACCAAGCGCCTGGTGCGCAAGGCCATCCAGTACGCGATCGACAATGATCGTGCCTCTGTGACGCTGGTGCACAAGGGCAACATCATGAAATTCACTGAAGGTGCCTTCAAGGAGTGGGGGTACGAGCTGGCCAAGCAGGAGTTCGGTGCGGTGGAACTCGATGGTGGCCCATGGTGCACCTTCAAGAGCCCCAGGAATGGCAAAGATATCGTGATAAAGGATGTGATCGCCGATGCCTTCCTGCAGCAGATACTGCTGCGTCCGAAGGAATATGACGTCATCGCGACCCTCAACCTCAATGGCGACTACGTGTCGGACGCCCTGGCGGCACAGGTCGGTGGTATCGGCATCGCGCCCGGAGCGAACATGTCCGACTCCGTGGCGATGTTCGAGGCAACGCACGGCACGGCACCCAAGTATGCCGGTCAGGACAAGGTCAATCCCGGCTCACTGATCCTGTCGGCGGAAATGATGTTGCGGCACATGGGCTGGACCGAGGCCGCCGACCTGATCATTTCGTCGATGGAGAAGGCGATCGGTGCGCGCACCGTGACCTACGATTTCGAGCGCTTGATGGATGGCGCGACGCTGCTGAGCTGTTCGGAGTTCGGCGATGCGATGATCAGCCACATGTGAGCCTTCCCAGGCAGCGAATAAAGAAAAAGCCTGCCGGGCGGCAGGCTTTTCTTTTTGCGAACCGTTCGCGATCCGGTTCACATGGCCTGTGCCGCCGCATGAAGGTTCTGCGCATGCAGACCCTTGGGCCCGTGTTCCACCTCAAACTCGACCCGTTGCCCTTCCTTCAGTGTTCTGTATCCTTCCATGTCGATCGCCGAGAAATGAACAAACACGTCCTGCTCACCGTCATCCGGGGTCACGAATCCGTAGCCCTTGGCATTGTTGAACCACTTTACGATACCTGTGGCCATAAGCACTCCTCCGAAGCTGTCTTTACAACCATGGTGCTGACTTCTTTTTGCCGCCGGCGTGACAGGACGTCGGGCCGGTCAGATCATGAATTTATTGCACCAAGTTGGAGTATATCTACACGATTAGAATGGTCAAACGGCCATTAATGTCGTTTATTATTAAAGGCAATAAACAAATACTTAAATAACTTTAAAAACAATGGGTAGTGAGATTGTATTCAGATACTTTAGAGATTCGTTCTCTGCGATGTTGCGCGCCGATCCAGTGCATATACCACGGCCGCTGGCCCGCTCTGCACCGTCTCGGCGATGTGGCGTACTACAGGTCGCGAGGCCGCGCCATCGTGGTTCACGGCGTGCGGTTGGGTGCGAAAAACGGTTTCCCCGGTGCGCTGGAGCACGCTGTCCACACTGCTAGAATCGATGCCTGCGGCACGGCGGTGAAACCACGAACCCTTGGACTAGACTTAGGCTGATCATGAGTAGCGACAGAGAACAATTTGGCGGGGATGATGATCTGGCGGTCGAGCGTGCGCGACCGAAACTCAAGCGTCCGCCGATGTACAAGGTGTTGCTGTTGAACGACGACTACACTCCGATGGAGTTCGTCGTACACGTACTGGAGTATTTTTTCAGAATGGATCGGGAAAAGGCCACTCAAGTCATGCTGCACGTCCATACGCGCGGCATGGGGGTCTGCGGGGTGTTTTCCAAGGACATTGCGGAGACCAAGGTGGCGCAGGTCAACGACCATTCGCGTGCCAACCAGCATCCATTGCTGTGTACCCTGGAAGAGGCGTGACAAAGGTGGGGAACCAACGTTGGGCAGGGTGATCTGAACAACGTGGATGAATTGCGGTAATCGGAAGCAAATAGAGATGTTGAGCAAAGAACTTGAATTTACCCTCAACCAGGCGTTCAAGAGCGCCCGGGAGAAACAGCACGAGTTCATGACGATCGAACATCTGTTGCTGGCCCTGTTGGACAATCCGGCGGCAGCCCAGGTGCTGCGCGCCTGCGGTG
>JAGRHB010000261.1 GCA_020445245.1 Gammaproteobacteria bacterium | reverse complement strand
CCCGAAAAACGCCAGGAGGTGATCGAGGCCGGCATGAACGACCTGCTGGCCAAGCCTTACCTGCCCGAGCAGTTGTACGCGATGATCTCCAAATGGTGCTGCAACCCGGGCGCGGTGCAGCATGACGCCGGGCCAGGGTTGCCGGTCCACGACGAGGAGGCCGCACTGGCGATCGTCGATGGTGACCGACAGGCCGCACAGTTGCTGCTGGACGAGTTCGTGAACAGCCTGCCGGGCAGCGAACGTGACCTGAGCACCGCACACGCTGATGGTGAGTACGATCTCATGTACCAGATCGTACACAAGCTGGTGGGGGCGTCACCCGTGGCAGGTGCCACGGCGTTGCACCGGTCTGCGCTCTACCTGAAGAACTTTCTGGAGCTGGAGCCCAGACCGACACGACGGATCGACAAGGCGGTCACGGCGCTGCTTCAGCAGATCAAGCGATTTCGCGAGACCATGTCGATCTGACCGCCGGCACCCAAATATTGCCCGGCCGGGACAGGCACCGCGCTACCAGGAGGTTGCGAATGGTTCGACGCGCACCGCGTCGCCCTCGCTGACGCCGGCACAGTGTTCGTCCAGCAGGATGAAGCAGTTGGCGCGGCTCATCGAGGTAAGAATACCCGAACCCTGCGCACCTGACGGTCCCACGGTCAGGCGCCCGGCATCATCGTAGCTGAGGATCCCGCGCACGAACTCATAACGACCGGGGCGCTTCCTGAGGGCAGCCCGCGCCCGTGCCTCGACGACCAGTGGTGTCGGCCATTGGCTGCCGGACAGGTAGCGCAGCGCCGGACGGACGAACTGCTGGAACGTCAGCATCACGGCCACAGGGTTGCCCGGCAGTCCGAAGAACATCGCCCTGCCGAGACGGCCGAATGTCAGTGGGCGCCCCGGCTTCATCGCGATGGTCCAGAATGCGATATCGCCGAGACTGCCGAGAATCTCTTTGGTGTAATCCGCCTCACCCACCGAGACCCCGCCGGAGGTCACTACCACGTCCGCCATCGCCGACGCCTGGCGGAATGCCTGCTCCAGTGCCTCTCGGTCATCGCGAACCACGCCAAGGTCGAACAGATCGACACCCAATTCGCGAAGCATTGCAAACAGCGTGTAACGATTGCTGTCGTACACCTCACCCTCCGCCAGGGCCTCGCCGATCGATCGCAGTTCGTCGCCGGTCGAGAAAAACGCGACCCGCGGACGCCTGAACACGCGCAGCTCGGCAAAGCCGAGCGATGCCAGCACCCCCAGGTCCGCGGCAGTCAACGAGCGGCCACATCCGAACACACTCGCCCCGCTGGCGATATCCTCACCGGCCTGGCGCACGTTCTGGCCTTGTCGATGTCGCGCGTCGATACGGATACGCTGCTCAGGCAGCACTTCGACCTGTTCCTGCATCACCACGGTGTCCGTGCCGGGTGGCATCGGCGCACCGGTCATGATGCGCACACATTCACCGGGCGCACAGCGGTGGTCACTGGCCTGACCGGCCAGCACTGTCGCGACCACGTGGTACTCGCGAGGACTTTCGGTCGGCAGATCGACACCGGCAAATGCGTACCCGTCCATAGCCGAATTGGTATGACTCGGTACATCGATCGGTGAAATGCAGTCGGCGGCAAGGACCCGCCCCAGCGCTGAGCGGATCGGCACAGTCTCCTGATCGGTAATCGATATCAGGGCCGCGCGGATGGCCTCCCTGGCCTGGCCCACGCTCAGTGACACCGGGTCACTATCATCGGCGCACGAGGGTTGTTTGTGGATCTCGACGGATTCCATGACTGTCTGCCTCCTCAACAGGCCACATCAGGCTGCAGCGATTCGCTCCGTCCGATGAATTTGAGAATAAAGGTGGCGATCTGTGCCGGGTGATTGAGCGACAGCCGCGGCAGTTCTCCCAGGTCCGTTGCCAGTGGCCCGCCATCGGTCGCAATGGCGATCACGTTGCGGTCGTGCGGGAACAGCAGGGGCCGACCCATTGCCGGACGGTGCAGTTCAATCTTCGGAATGGGCTCCGCCTTGAATCCCTCGACCAGCACCAGATCCAGGCGACCGGGATCGAGCATCGCCAGCACCTCCTGCAGTCGCGGCTCGTCTCTCCTGTCCTTGCACTCGCGGACCCAGCCGACACGGCAACGCGCTGCAACCAACATCTCGTCCGCACCGGCGGCACGCAGACGATAACTGTCCTTGCCCGGCTGATCCATCTCGAATGAGTGATGCGCGTGCTTGACCACGGCGATACGCAGACCGGCGGCCTTGAGCAACGGCACCAGCGCGAGCAGCAGCGTAGTCTTGCCGGTGCCGCTGAATGCCGCAAAGCCGACCATCGGGACCGGGAATTCAATCGCTGTGAGTTCGTGTTCGGCCACTGATTCTATGACCCGCTCACGCCCCCCGGGGAGGCCTGCCCTACTGCCTGACCGGCGGTGGCGTAGTCTTCCGGGGTGTTGATGTTGCTGAACTGCTGCGGTACGTCACTGAAATCGACGGTGACCCACTTGTGACGTGGATACCAGCGATCGATCTTACGTTCACCCTCGTCCAGCGCCTGACGCAGTCCTTGCAGCACACCGGCGTGCAGCATTGCGTAGACCGGCTGCAGCCGCTGACCGTCATGCGCGACGGCGATATCTGCGTCTGCAGCACTCATGCCTGCTGCGAGGCGTTGCGCCAGATCGGGAATCACCACCGGGCCATCGCACGGCAGGGTCAAAAGGTAGGGCGTCTGCATCGCCTGCAGGCCGGCGAGAAAACCGGCCAGGGGGCCCTGAAAGTCGGCGATCGGGTCGGCCAGGACCGGCAGACCATATCGCCCATATTCCTCGTGATGCCTGTTGGCACTGATCATTACAGCACCCACCTGCGGCATGACCGCGCGGATCACATGCCCCACCAACAGACCATCACCGAAGGGCAACAGACCTTTGTCACGCCCACCCATGCGACGGCTCTTGCCGCCGGCCAGGATGAGCGCCGTGATTTCCTGCGCACCGATCAATCCCTCTCCCCTTCTGCTGACAACACCCCTGCAGGGCCTCCTAAACCGTCATCTGTCCACCGCCGAGCGCCATACAGGCATTCCCGGCATGGACTCTGTCGAACGCCTCGGCCTCCGGTGCTGCAAATCCGGTGCCATCACCTTCCCACCCCGCAAAGGCTTTTTCGCGCCATCGCGGGTACGGTGCAGTCTGGAATTCAGGCGCTTAACCGACCACGGCTGACGGACCCAACCACACAAGCAGCGCGACAAATTGTCGCAAAACTGGCTAGACTGAAAAGACAGTTTGAACCAGCCG
>JAGRHB010000260.1 GCA_020445245.1 Gammaproteobacteria bacterium | reverse complement strand
AGCAGCAAGGGACGCAAGGCCACCCAGGCCTACCATTCTGCCGGGGCCTGAATCGCTGCCACTGGTCGCTGGCCGTCGTCACACGTCCGGTATCACGGGCGCTCAGCGCCGCAGTATCAACTCGACCACTGCCTTGCTGCCGAAATAGGCCAGCATCAACACCATGAAACCCACCAGGGTCCATCGGATCGCCTTGCGTCCACGCCAGCCAAATCGGTAGCGGCCCCAAAGCAGCACCGCAAACGCGACCCAGGCCACGATCGACAGTACCGTCTTGTGCACCAGATGCTGGGCAAACATGTCGTCGAGGTAAAGGAACCCGGTGGCAAGGGCCACGCTGAGCAGCACGAAACCAAGGCTGATCATCTCGAACAGCAGGGATTCCATCGTCTGCAGCGGCGGCAGCGCACGAATGAATCCGCCGGGGTGGTGGCGTCTCAGGTGATTGTCCTGCACCGCGAGCAGGATCGCCTGCGCACTCGCCAGGGTCAGCAGGCTATAGGCCAGCATCGAAGTCAGGACGTGGATGCGCAGTTCCCAGCCGGCATCCTCACCGAGCAGATGGCTCCCGGGAAAGCGCAGGTCCAGCAGCACCATGATCGCCGCCAGCGGGAGCGCCAGGATCGCCAGGTTCTCGACCGGCTTGCTAAGCGACGATACCAGTAGCAGACCGGCCACGGACCAGGCCGCCAGCGACAGGGCATTGAAGAAACTCAGATTCAGCCCGGCCGCGGTGAATAGCCCTATGTAAAGGAACACCGCATGCAGCAGCAGCCCGGCAAAACCGAGCCCGATCCCCAGGCCGCGCGACGGGCGCCAGTCGGCCTCGGCACCGAAAAGCCGCATGCCGGTACTCAGGCCGCCGAGCAGGTACGCGAAGGCGGCTGAAAATGCGATCAGGGTAACGTTCATCCGGACCCGGATCATGGCATAACGCTCCCGTGCCTGCATCCGTATAATGGCAGCGCTCCAGGGTCTCGAAGTCAAAATCATGTTTGCCAGTCTCTCCGACCGCCTCGGCGGTGTTCTGCAGAAGGTCCGCGGCCAGGGGCGGATCAGCGAAGCCAATATCAAGGACACCTTGCGCGAGGTGCGCATGGCCCTGCTCGAGGCCGATGTCGCCCTGCCGGTGGTCAAGACCTTCGTTGAGCAGGTACGCGAGAAGGCCCTTGGTGAAGAGGTGCTGCGCAGCCTCACTCCGGGTCAGGTCCTGGTCAAGATCGTCAATGACGAACTGGTCCGGGTCATGGGTGAGGCCAACGAACGGCTGAATCTTTCCGCCCAGCCGCCGGCCGTGATCCTGATGGCGGGGTTGCAGGGCTCGGGCAAGACCACCAGCGCCGCCAAGTTGGCGCGCCTGTTGATCGAGCGCGAGAAAAAGAAGGTGATGGTGGTCAGCGCCGACGTCTACCGGCCCGCCGCCATCGAGCAGCTGAAGACCTTGTCCGCCGAAGTCGGTTCCGAATTCTTTCCGTCGAGTTCTGACCAGAAGCCGCTGGCGATCGCGCGCTCAGCGATTGCGGCTGCGCGCAAGGGCTTTTTCGACGTCTTGATCGTAGACACCGCAGGCCGCTTGCATATCGATGCCGAGATGATGGCCGAGATCCAGGCGCTGCACGCCGAGCTGAAGCCGATCGAGACCCTGTTCGTGGTCGATGCGATGACGGGCCAGGACGCCGCCAACACGGCCAGGGCGTTCAATGAGGCACTGCCGTTGAGCGGTGTCATCCTGACCAAGACCGATGGTGATGCGCGTGGTGGGGCGGCACTGTCGATCCGCCAGATCACCGGGCGGCCGATCAAGTTCCTCGGCGTCGGCGAGAAGACGACCGCGCTCGAGCCGTTTCACCCCGACCGCGTGGCATCGCGCATCCTCGGCATGGGCGATGTGCTGTCGCTGGTGGAGGAGGTCACCTCGAAAGTCGACCAGGAGAAGGCGGCCAGGCTGGCGACCAAGATCCACAAGGGCGAGACTTTCGACCTGGGGGACTTCAAGGAGCAGATGGAGCAGATGGCCAACATGGGCGGCATGGCTGGCCTGCTCGACAAGCTGCCAGGGATGGGGCAGGTGCCGGATGCCGTGAAGGCCCAGGTCGGCGACAAGGAGGTCAAACGCCTGATCGCGATCGTCAACTCGATGACCCCGCAGGAGCGCGCGTTCCCGGCGGTCATCAAGGGGTCGCGCAAGAAGCGCATTGCCGCCGGCTCCGGGACCCAGGTCCAGGATGTCAACAAGCTGCTCAAACAGTTCACCCAGATGCAGAAAATGATGAAGAAGATGAAGGGTGGCGGCCTGGCCAAGATGATGCGCGGCATGAAAGGCAAGATGCCGGGTGGGTTCCCCGGAGGCGGTATGCCCCCCGGGGGTGGTCTGCCATTTTGAGATCCGGGTGTCTCATGTGTCGCCTGATCCTGGTGGCGTGCTGTGCCGCGGCGGCAATCGGCGTGCATGCGGCGGATCCGTGTGAGGCTCTGATCGAGCAGGGCAATGCGCAGATCGACGCGATGCGCCGGCATACCGAGGCAATGCAGCAGGGCTTGCAGGAGCTGAACGAGGCCCTGTCACGTGCAGAGCAGCGCAATGCCGAGCAGGCACGGCATATCGATCGCCTGGAGGCGGAGTTGCGCGCCCAGCGCGGTTACGAGCCCGAGGCACAGCAGCGTCAGCGCCGCGAATTCTTCCGCGAGCTACGGCGGCAGCTGCCGGTGTCGGCGTTGTACGAGGTGCTGCCCGACCGACTGATCATTGCCAGCGACCCGGTGTTCATCTTTGGCAAGGGCGAGCTCGGTGCCGAAGGCCAGGAGCGCCTGACGCCGGTGGCGGACGTGCTGAACGGCCTGGTGCAGCAGTTGCCGGTGGCGTTTCCCTGGCGGCTCCGGATCGAGGGGCACAGTGACAGTCGCCCCTTGCGTTCGAACAAGCGCTTCGAGACCAATTGGGACCTCTCGGCGGCGCGCTCGGTCAGCATGCTGCGATTTCTGGTGTCGCGTGGGCTGCCAGAAGACCGCCTGTCCACGGTCGGTCTTGCCGACACCCAGCTGCGTGATCGTGGTGACAGTTCGGCGGCGCACCGCCGCAACCGGCGGATAGAGGTGCATTTGATCTACGACCGGGCGGGTGATTGACAGGAGATCTGCGAGGGGGCGGCTCCTACGGGACCGGACGTGCGCTTTGAGGAGGCCAGCCCCCTGCCAATTTGGTACCGCCGGCTCTTCTCGGGCAAAACCCTGATTCTGCGGCAAATTGCCACTTCACAAAATACGAATTTTGCGTAGAATACGCCGTTTCTCTCGGGGCGGCTTGGTCCC
>JAGRHB010000025.1:6692-12785 GCA_020445245.1 Gammaproteobacteria bacterium | reverse complement strand
GCATCTGTCTGAGTGACAGACGACACCCAGTGCTCAGACAGTGATACGGAGACAAAGACGTGGCACAGATGATTGATGTTTTGCTGCCCGATATCGGTGACTTCCACGACGTGGAGATCATCGAGGTTCTGGTCAAGCCGGGGGACAGGGTCGAGGCCGAGGATCCGCTGCTGACGCTCGAAAGCGACAAGGCCAGCATGGAAATCCCTTCACCCCAGGCCGGCGTGATCGCGGAGGTCAGCGTCGCGGTCGGCAGCAAGGTCAACCAGGGAGACCTTATCCTGAAACTGCAGGCAGCTGATTCGGCCGCCCCCGTGGCGCCGCAGCCGGAGGAGCCGGTGACTGCCCCCGGACCGGCCGCGGAGCCCGCACCTGCGGCCATCGGGCAGGCACCGCCCGCACCGACCATGGCGGAGGTGCGCGATGTGGTATTGCCTGATATCGGTGACTTCAAGGATGTTCAGGTCATCGAGATGCTGGTCAGTGTCGGTGATTCGGTCGAGGCCGAGCAGTCGCTGTTGACGCTGGAGAGCGACAAGGCCTCGATGGAAATCCCGTCGCCCTTTGCGGGCGTCGTCAAATCGCTGGCCGTCAAGGTCGGTGACAGGATCAACGAAGGTGATCTGATCGCGTCACTCGAATCGGTGGCGGTGGCGCCGCCCGTGCAGCCTGTCGCGGCGGTGAGCGAATCGGCACAGGCCGAACCTGCTGCGACGCAGGCGGTGGTGGCTGTGGAGAGCGGTGAGGCAAACCGAATGCCCGGCGAGAAGGAGCCACTGCGCCCACCGGTTCTGGCTCGCCCATCGGATGCACCGCGAGGGCGCGCACACGCCAGTCCCGGGGTCCGTCGTTTCGCCCGCGAACTGGGTGTCGATCTGTTCTATGTCCCCGGCTCCGGACCCAAGGGCCGCATCATCAAGGAGGACGTGCAGGCCTACGTCAAACGGACCCTGTCCGAGGGCAAGCCAGCCGCGGCGCCTTCAGCCGGCGGCGGCCTGCAGCTGCCGGCGATGCCTGCGGTCGATTTCTCCAAGTTCGGCGAGGTCGAGGAAAAAGAGCTCGGGCGGATCAAGAAGCTCAGTGGCACCCATCTGCACCGCAGCTGGCTCAATGTGCCGCACGTCACGCAGTTCGATGAAGCCGACATCACGGAGCTGGAGGATTTTCGCAAGGCGCAGAAGGACGAGGCGGCCAGGGCCGAGGTCAAGCTGACCTTCATGCCGTTTCTGATGAAGGCGGTGTGCAAGGCGCTGGCCAACTATCCGCAGTTCAACAGCTCCCTGTCGGCGGATGGTGAGAAGCTGATCCTGAAGAAGTACGTGAATATCGGTGTGGCGGTGGATACGCCGAATGGGCTGGTCGTGCCGGTGGTCCGCGATGTGGACAAGAAGGGGATCTTCGATCTCGCCCGCGACCTCGGCGAGTTGAGCGCCAAGGCGCGCGCCGGAAAGCTCGCCCCGGGTGACATGCAGGGTGGCTGCATCTCGATATCCAGCCTCGGTGGCATCGGCGGTACCCAGTTCACGCCGATCGTGAATGCACCGGAGGTGGCGATCCTCGGCATCTCGCGTGCCGAGATGAAACCGAAATGGGATGGTCGCGATTTCGCGCCGCGCCTGATGATGCCGTTCAGCCTTTCCTACGATCACCGTGTGATCGATGGTGCCGAGGGGGTGCGATTCACCACTTACCTGGCACAGCTTCTGGGCGACATCCGCCGGTTGCTGCTATGACTGTGAGCGGTGGGCATTCTGCGGGTACCGGTCTGCGGCAGGCAATGCACAGCATTGAGATCGTTGCCGTGCACGCGGGGCGGTTTGCTGCCTTAATACCGATCTGATATTCCCGGTCTGGTCTGTCGCCAGCGGCAGTCGGGCCGGGTCGGGCAACCAACGGGAAAAGGAGCGTTTATGAGCAAGCAGGGCCAGGTGGCGGATATCCGTACCCAGGTAGTGGTCTTGGGCGCGGGGCCGGGCGGTTATACCGCGGCGTTCCGTGCGGCGGATCTCGGCAAGCAGGTCGTACTGATCGAGCGCTACGCGAGCCTCGGTGGCGTCTGTCTGAACGTCGGCTGTATCCCGTCCAAAGCCCTGTTGCACACGGCCGAGGTGATCAACGAGGTCGCCGAACTGGAACACATGGGGGTGCGCTACACCCAGCCGCGGATAGACCTCGACAAGATGCGTGCCGGCAAGGACAAGGTGGTCGGCAAGCTGACTGGCGGCCTCGGAGCGCTGGCCAAACAGCGCAAGGTGCAGGTGGTGACCGGCGTCGCGAAATTCTCCGATCCGCGTCACATGGAGGTCCAGACGGCTGACGGTCTGACCCGTGTCGAATTCGAACAATGCATCATCGCCTGCGGCTCCAGCGCGGTGAAGATCCCCGGCTTTCCCAACGACGACCCGCGCCTGATCAGCTCCACCGGGGCGTTGGCGCTACAGGATGTACCGAAGAAGATGCTGATCGTCGGTGGCGGCATCATCGGCCTGGAGATGGCGACCGTGTACGCCACCCTCGGCAGTGAGATCGATATCGTCGAATTGCAGGACGGCCTGATCCCGGGATGTGACCGTGATCTGGTGCGGCCGTTGCAGAAGCGCCTGGAAGGCAACGTCGGCAGCATCATGCTGAAGACCAAGGTCAGCGACATCAAGGCGCAGAAGAACGGCCTCAAGGTTTCATTCGAAGGCGACAAGGCACCGGATTCAAAGATCTATGACAAGGTGCTTGTGGCCG
This sequence comes from Gammaproteobacteria bacterium, assembly GCA_020445245.1. Next base: position 10,049 of record JAGRHB010000025.1, on the reverse strand, counting down.
TCGGGCGCACGCCGAACGGCAAACAGATCAATGCCGAAGCGGCGGGCGTGCAGGTCGACGAGCGAGGCTTCATCCCGACCGATGCGAAGATGCGCACCAATGTCCCGCACATCTATGCGATCGGTGACGTGGTTGGCAATCCGATGCTGGCACACAAGGCGACCCACGAGGGCAAGGTGGCAGCGGAGGTCATCGCAGGCCTGCCGTCATTGTTCGATCCGATGACCATCCCCTCCGTGGCCTACACGGACCCCGAGGTGGCCTGGATGGGTCTCACCGAGACCGAGGCCAAGGCCCGCGGCGTCGAGATCGAGAAAGGGGTCTTTCCCTGGGCCGCCTCCGGGCGCGCGCTCGGCATCGGTCGTGAGGAGGGTATGACCAAACTGATTTTCGACGCCAAGAGCAAACGTCTGCTCGGTGCCGGCATCGTCGGCCGCAACGCGGGTGAACTGATCGGTGAGACCGTGCTGGGCCTGGAGATGGGGGCGGACGCCGAAGACATCGGTCTGACCGTGCACCCGCATCCGACCCTGAACGAGACCATCTGCTTTGCCGCCGAGATGGCCGAAGGCTCGATCACCGACCTGATGCCGCCGAAGAAGAAGGGTTGATTCCGTCGATCCACCAGCGTGCGGTTGAACGCACGTTCATTGATGCGTGGCGTGCAGCGTCCGGCGGCATCAACCACTGAACGTTCCGTCTGCGGGGGTGACCGTTGAAGTCGCTGGACCACCTGTTCGAAAGCAATCGCGCCTGGGCCGATGCGATAAAGAAGGAAGACCCGCAGTTCTTCGAGCGGCTGTCCACGCAGCAGGCCCCGGAGTATCTGTGGATCGGTTGCTCGGACAGCCGTGTCCCCGCCAACGAGATCATCGCCCTGCCGCCTGGTGAGGTGTTCGTGCATCGCAACATCGCCAACGTCGTCGTGCACACCGATCTCAACTGTCTGTCGGTCATTCAGTTCGCGGTCGAGGTATTGCAGGTCAAGCACGTCATCGTGTGCGGGCACTACGGTTGTGGCGGCATCAAGGCCGCAATGGAAGACAGGGACCACGGGCTGATCGACAACTGGCTGCGTCATATCAAGGATGTCAGCCGCTTCAACGCCGAGCGGCTGAATGCGGTGACCCAGGAGGATAGGGTCGACGCCCTGTGTGAGCTCAACGTAGTGGAGCAGGTCACCAACGTGTGCAATACCACGATCGTCAAGAACGCCTGGCGGCAGGGCCGGGATCTGACGGTCCACGGCTGGATCTACGGAATCAGGGACGGCATTCTCAAGAGCCTGGTGGCGGGGATCTCCGCGCCCGATCAGGTGGACGAGTCCCGACGCGGTTGAGCGCCGGCTCGACGCGATGACCGGCCTCTGTTGCATGGCATGATGGAGTTGCACTTCAGATCATACGGTTCACCGGATCGGCCCTGCGTGCTGCTGCTGCATGGTCTGTTCGGCTCGTCCTCGAATTGGGGGGCGGTGGCACGCCAGCTGGAGACGCAATACCACGTGCTGGTGCCGGATCTGCGCAACCACGGGCAGTCGCCGCATCATGCCGACACTTCGTACCCCGCCATGGTCGACGATGTGCTGCGCCTGCTCGAAGCCCACGACGTTGATGCCGCCACGCTGGTTGGCCACAGCATGGGGGGCAAGGTGGCCATGCACCTCGCATTGAATCATCCGCAGCGGGTGAGTCGGCTGGCCGTGGTCGATATGTCACCGGTGCGCTATACCCACAACTTCGATGCCGTGCTCGACGGCTTCGGTGCCGTTGATCTGGCGACGATCCGCAGCCGTGCCGATGCCGATCGGCAGATGGCGCCGCACGTCAGCGGTGGCGGGGTGCGCGCGTTTCTGTTGCAGAACCTGGTCAAGGACGAAGCGGGATGGCGCTGGCGGTTGAATCTGTCAGCGCTTGCTGCCGCACAGGCGGAAATCACCGGATTTCCGGACCAGCGCAGTGACGCGACCTTTGACGGCAGCGCGTATTTCATCCACGGCGCGCTGTCGGACTACGTGACGCCCGCGTACGAGCCTGCCATCCGGCGGTATTTCCCGAATGCGATGCTGTGTCCGGTCGATGGCGCGGGACACTGGGTCTACGCCGATCAGCCGCAGGGGTTCATGGCCTGTCTGGACGTCTTTCTGGAGCGCACCCTCTCCGGCTGATCCGGGGATTGCCGCTGACAGACGAGATTTCGGGTTCGGGGTCGTGGGGGATTTCGGGCTGGAAGTCCGACACCGATAACACCTATGCTCCGTGCCGTATGTCAGGTGACGGCATACACCCCATCCCGGCGCTTGCGCAGACACAGCGAGCTGCCGCTGATTGCCGACTCCCGGCGTGGGGTCCTTCCGTCGAGACGGATCGGACCCATGCGGAGAAACCACAACACGGAGGGAAGATGACTTCCTCGACCTATCTGGAAGGTGTCAGGGATCAATACGAAGATTACCCTTACCCGTTTAGAGACCCGAACGCAGAAAAGACGGAACTCAGGCCCACCGTGCTCGAGCTTCTTGATTATCTGAACTTCAAATGCTTCAGGGGCGAGCAGAACTATTCCGGTTTCAGGGCCCTGGTCGCCGGTGGTGGCACCGGAGATGCGGCGATCTTTCTGGCGGAGCAGTTGAGAGACCGCGACGCGGAGATTTTCTATCTGGATATCAGTAGCGCGAGCCGCAAGATTGCTCAGGAGAGAGCGCAAGTTCGTGGGCTGGACAACATAACCTGGATCCAGGGTTCCATCCTGGATTTGCCGGAAATGGATATCGGCAAGTTTGACTACATAAACTGCTGTGGCGTGCTCCATCATCTGGAATCACCGGTCGCCGGCCTGATGGCCCTGAAGTCAGTATTGGGCGAGAGGGGATGCATGGGTCTTATGGTATACGGAGCAATCGGCAGAACGGCGATATATCAAATGCAGGAACTGATGCGTCTGATAAATTCCGGCGAGCAGTCTGCGCAAACAAGGGTCGACAATACGAAGACCCTGATCAAGGGACTTCCAGCCAGCAACTGGTTCAAGCTCTCAGAGCAACTGACTCCTGCTGATCACATCAATCACGGGGACGCAGGGATATATGATATGTTCTTGCACCAACAGGATCGCGCCTATACCGTTCCCGAACTTTTTGAATTTATCGATCAGTGCGGCCTGGAGTTTGTGGATTTTGCTTATCGGAGCAGGTGGCGATATCAGCCGGGGACGTATCTGAACAAGAGTCCACTAATGGGAAAGCTGGAAAAGCTGGATACCAGGAAGCAGTATGCGATTGCGGAACTTGTCGCGGGAAACATCTTTGTCCACTCTTTTTACGTTTCAAGGATCAAAGATACAGTCGCCAGTCTTGAC
>JAGRHB010000025.1:1983-6593 GCA_020445245.1 Gammaproteobacteria bacterium | reverse complement strand
TGATGGAAAGCGGAGTCTGCGGAAGATCTTCAAGAAAATAAAGAAAGAACTGGGGAAATCCAGCGTAAGCGATATCGATCTGCTCAGCGACTTCGCGCCGACCTACCAATCGTTGAACGATGCTGACTGGCTGTTGCTGAGGAGCCCGTCGGCGAGGCCGATCAAGGATTTTGCGCAGATGCAGGAGCCGGTAAGCCGCCGATACCAGGACGCATGACAGGTACGGGGGCGGGGAGAGGCGGGCAGGTCGAGACGGCGCTTGCAGTCGCCCTGCCGTCCCGTCCCTGTGGCGGGTCCTGGGGTCCGGCCCCAATCTCTGACGAATTGATGTTTGCCCGGTTTCGTCCAGCGGTATTGTCTACTCCGCGCGCAGCGCGGTCACCGGGTCCAGGCCGGCCGCGCGCAGTGCCGGCACCACGCCGGCCAGCAGGCCGATCCCGACGGCGATCAGCAGCGCGAGCGAGACATAGTCCCAGGCAATGTGTGTCGGCAGGCCGGGCACCGCTGCGCTGATAAGCCAGGCGCCGCCAATACCCAGCAGCAGGCCGGTAAGACCGCCGACGCCGGACAGCACCACCGCCTCACCGAGAAACAGCGCCATCACCTGACGTCGTCCTGCACCCAGCGCGCGCAGCAGGCCGACCTCGCCGGTGCGTTCGTTCACCGAGATGGTCATGATGGTCAATATCCCGATACCGCCGACCAGCAGCGAGATGGCGCCGAGAGCACCCACCGCCAGCGTCAGGACATCGAGCACGGAACCGAGCACCTCCAACATCTGGTCCTGGGTGACGATGGTGAAGTCTTCTGTGCCGTGACGGGCAACCAGGCGTGCCTTCAGCTTTTCCGCCAGCTCGTCGGCATCGGCGTCCGCGCGGTACAGCACGTCCACCTCCATCAGGCTCTCACGGTCGAACATCGCCATCGCCCGGCCGATCGGGATGTATACCGTGTCGTCGAGATCAAAACCGAGCAGCTGGCCCTTGGGGTGCATCGTGCCGATGATTCGATAGGTCTCGCCGCCGACGCGGATACGCTCGCCGAGTGGCGAGCGGCCGGCAAACAGCTCACTGCGCAGCTTGCTGCCCAACACGGCAAAGGCGCGTGCCTGGCGCGGTTCGTCGTCTGGCAGGAACCGGCCCAGTGCCGGTGCGATCTGCCACACCTCGGGGACCGCATGGCCGGTGCCGAACACCGTGGTGCGCCGTGTCTTGCCGTCCGCCTCCACCTCCGCATTGCCCTGGATGAACGGCACCACCGCCCTGACCTGCGGCAGATGGCACAGCGCATCGGCGTCATCGAGGCTCAGCGGACGCACATTGCTGATGACCGCGCCCGACATGCCGAGTGTCTCGGTCTTGCCCGGTGAGATTGCGATCAGGTTGGTGCCGAACTGGGTGAATTCCTTGACGACGAAGCGCTGCACGCCTTCGCCGATCGCGGTCAGCAACACCACGGCGGCGATGCCGACCGCGAAGCCCAGGCCGGTCAACAGGCTGCGTGTGCGATGCGCCAGGACCGCGCTGCCGGTGAGATGGAACAGGTCGTCGAGGCGCATCGCGGTCGCTATCTCCCGCTCAAGGCGTGCACCGGGTCCAGCCGTGCGGCGCGCCGTGCCGGGAGCACGCCGAAGACCAGTCCGGTGACGATCGCCACACCGACCGCGGCCGGCGTCGCCCACAACGGTGCTGCGATCGGAAACGTCGGAAAGACCCCGCGCAACACGAAGATCCCGGCGACCGCGATCAGTACACCGACAGCGGCGCCGGCCGTGGCGAGCATGACCGACTCGACCAGGAACAGGCGCAACACCTGGCGCTCCGGCGCGCCCAGGGCCTTGAGCAGGCCGATTTCGGCAACGCGCTGCGAGACGGACACCAGCATCACGTTCATGATCAGGATGCCGGCCACCGCAAGGCTGATTGCGGCGATGCCTCCGACGGTATAGGTCAGCGCGCCGAGGATCTTGTCGAAGGTGCTCAGCAGTGCATCCTGCGAGATGATGGTCACATCGTCCTCGCCGTCGTGCCGCTCGCGGATGATCTCGCGCGCGGCCTTCTTCGCGCGTTCGATATCGTCCTCGCTGCGTGCCTGGATCAACACCCGGAACAGCGACGGCGTGTCGAACACGACTTGCGCCGAGGCGACCGGGATGACCGCCATGTCGTCGAGGTCCTGGCCGAGTGATTCGCCGCCCTCGCCGAGAATACCGATGACACGAAAACGCCGGTCGTCGATGCGCACCCACTGGCCCAGTGCGCGCTGGCTGCCGAACAGCTCCCGACGCAGCCCGGAACCGATCACCACGACACTGGCGCCGCGTCCGGGGTCCAGCGCCGGCAGGCCGCTGCCGCTGCCGATCGTCAGGTGGCGGATGGGGAAGAAATCAGCGGTGGCGCCGATCACCGTGACCTCGCGTTCGCGACTGCCATGCGACACCGGTGCATTGCCCACTGTCAGCGGTGCGACCCGCAGGATGCTGCGCTCGCGCAGCAACGCCATCGCGTCGTCCAGGGTCAGGTCCCGCGGTGTGGCGCCGAGCAGCGGGGGTGCCCCGCCGGTGGTTTCCGAACGCCCCGGAAGCATGATCAGCAGGTGCGTGCCGAGCTGCGCGAACTCGCCCACCACGTAGCGCCGTGCTCCCTCGCCGAGTGCGGTCAGCAGCACCACCGAGGCGACACCGATGCTCATCGCGAGGAGCATCAACAGGGTGCGGGTGCGTGCCCCATTCAGTGAACGCAGCGCGAAGCCGAGCAGGTCAGGTGTGCGCATCGCCCCTCTCGTCACTCTCGATCCGTCCATCGACCATGCGGATCCTGCGCCGGGCGCGCCTGCCGATCGCCGGGTCGTGGGTGACCACGATCAGCGTGATCCCGGCCCCGTTGAGGCGTTCGAGCAGCCCGACCACTTCACCGCCAGCGTGCTGGTCGAGGTTGCCGGTGGGCTCGTCGGCCAGCAGCACCCCCGGCCTCATCACGATGGCACGGCCAATGGCGACGCGCTGGCGCTGTCCGCCGGACAGTTGGTCGGGGCGGTGGTGGGCGCGGTCGAGCAGGTCGAGTGAATCCAGGACCTCGTGGACCCGGTCTTTGCGCGCGTCAGGCGACACGCCGGCGAGGACCAAGGGCAGACCGATGTTGTCGGCCGCGCTCAGGCGAGGTACCAGGTGAAACGCCTGAAACACGAAGCCGATGTGGTTGCGGCGCAGCGCCGCGCGGCGTTCCTCGGGCAGGTCGGTGGTCTCGACCCCGTCCAGCCTGTAGCTTCCGCCATTCGGCCGGTCGAGCAGGCCCAGCACGTTGAGCAGCGTAGACTTGCCTGAACCCGACGGCCCCATCACAGACGCGTAATCACCGTCGGGAAGGCTCAGGCTGACCTGGCTCAACGCGTGTACGGTCTCGTCACCGACCGCAAAGTCGCGCTCGATACCGGTCAGCTCGATCATTTGCCCGCATCCGTCTCGCGCCGTGCCATGACGCCGTCGGCCAGTCCCTCCCGGTCAACCGAGGTGACGATCAGCTCACCCTCGGCCAGGCCGTCGGTGACCTGTGTGTGGTCCCAGTTCGCAGTGCCGGTTTTCACCTCGCGCTGTTCAATCAGCGCGCTGTCGGGGTCGAACACATAGACCCGGGTACCGTCCAGCAGCGCCTCGGTTGGAATCCGCAGGGTGTCGCGTTGCACATCGAGAATTATCTCGACATCGGCCGAGTAACCGGCCAACAGTTGGGCGATGTCGGCCGGATTGACGAACTCGACCTCCACATCCACGGTCCGGGCCTGCTTCTCCGCATCCAGCACATAGTCGGCGATACGCCGCACCCGACCCTCGAAGCGGCGTGCGCCGAAGGCGTCGAGGGTGACCCTGGCGACCTGGCCGACGTTGATGCCGGCGACGTCCACCTCGTCGATCGGTGCGGTCAGGTAGAAACAGCGATTGTCGATCAGGTCGACTGCCGGCGGGGTCGGGATGCCGATCGGCGATGGCGTCACGTATTCATTCAGTTCGCCGTTGATCTCCGCGATCACGCCGTCGAATGGTGCGATCAGGCGGGTCTTCTCCAGTGTCGCCCGGGTTACGCCGACGCGCGCCTGGCTGACCGCGGCGGTCGCCCGAGCGGCTTCGCACGCGGCGTCGGCGGCGTTGGCGGCAGAGGCTGCCTGATCGGCCTGTTCCTCGGAGACGAGATTGCGCGCCAGCAGCTTCTGCTGGCGCTCGGCCTCGCGACGCGATTGGTCCGCCTCGATGCAGCGCGCCCGTGCCGTTGCTGCCGCGCTGACCGCCTCCTGCTCGCTCAGGCGGAGCTGTGCGGTCAGGTCCTTGTTCCACAGCTCCAGCAGCAGCTGACCCTGTTTCACGGCATCACCCTCCTGTACCGGCAGGTTGGCGATCTGTCCTCCCGTGCTCGGTGACAGCTTGGCACGCCGACACGCCTTGACCGTTCCGGCACGGGTGTTGGCCACGGTCTTTTCCACCATGCCTTTTTCAACCGCCGTGACCGCTATCGGGATCGGCTTGCTGCGCGTCGCCCACCAGCCCCAGCCGGCGAGCACGGCAATGATCAGCAGGAGGATGGCGATCCGGCGGGTGGTCGGGTGTGCGGGCATGGTTA
>JAGRHB010000025.1:0-1884 GCA_020445245.1 Gammaproteobacteria bacterium | reverse complement strand
AGCCCCAGCCGGCGAGCACGGCAATGATCAGCAGGAGGATGGCGATCCGGCGGGTGGTCGGGTGTGCGGGCATGGTTGGCGGGCCTTTCTGGCGAATGGTTCCGTCGACAGTATTACAGCTTGCCACGATGGATGGGAACGGCGTGATTGCCAATCCACACGGTACCCTGCGTTATACTGCGCGTCTTTCCGCAACGCATTTCCCAATCGGATCCATCAAGGGGCTCAACATGGCTCATTCGGGCATCAAGAAAGTCGTTCTCGCTTATTCCGGCGGGCTGGACACCTCGATCATCCTCAAGTGGCTGCAGGACGTGTACGACTGCGAGGTGGTGACCTTCACCGCCGACATCGGCCAGGGCGAGGAGGTCGAACCGGCACGCGCGAAGGCGAAGGCCGCCGGCATCAAGGAGATCTATGTCGACGACCTGCGCGAGGAGTTCGCGCGCGATTTCGTGTTCCCGATGTTCCGTGCCAACGCGATCTACGAGGGCGAATACCTGCTCGGTACATCGATCGCACGGCCGCTGATCGCCAAGCGCCTGATCGAGATCGCCAATGCCACCGGCGCCGACGCGATCTCGCATGGTGCCACCGGCAAGGGCAACGATCAGGTGCGTTTCGAGCTCGGTGCCTATGCGCTCAAGCCCGATGTGAAGGTGATAGCGCCGTGGCGCGAATGGGACCTGTTGTCGCGCGAGAAGTTGATGAAGTACGCAGAGGAACACGGTATCGCGGTGGACTTCGCCAAGAAGGGCAAGAAATCGCCGTATTCGATGGACGCCAACCTGCTGCATATCTCCTATGAAGGCGACATCCTCGAGGACCCCTGGGCCGAGCCGGAGGAAGACATGTGGCGCTGGACCGTATCGCCGGAAGCGGCACCGGACACGCCCGCCTACGTGGAGCTGACCTATCAGAACGGCGATATCGTTGCGGTCGACGGTGAGCCGATGTCGCCTGCCTCGGTGATGGAGTTCCTCAACAGGCTCGGCGGTGCCAATGGCATCGGCCGTGACGACATTGTCGAGAACCGCTATGTCGGCATGAAGTCGCGCGGCTGTTACGAGACGCCGGCCGGTACCATCATGCTCAAGGCGCATCGTGCGATGGAGTCCCTGACCCTGGATCGCGAGGCGGCACATCTGAAGGACGAGTTGATGCCGAAGTACGCCAGCATGGTCTACAACGGTTACTGGTGGAGCCCGGAGCGCATGGCGCTGCAGGCGCTGATCGACCAGACGCAGAAGGTGGTCAACGGCACTGTGCGGATGAAGCTGTACAAGGGCAACGTGATCGTCGCCGGACGCAAGTCACCCACCCATAGCCTGTTCGACGAATCGATCGCCACGTTCGAAGACGATGCCGGGGCCTACAATCAGAAGGACGCAGAAGGCTTCATCAAACTCAACGCCCTGCGCCTGCGCGTGGGCGCGCGCCGCCGGTCCTGATCAGGGGCAGGCCGCCGATGCTCACGCATCCCGGCTGTCGGCTGCCGGTACCGCCTGCCTCGGGGCAGGGGCGGCGGTAATCTGGGACGGAATGTGAACCGCGACTACGGCGAGCGGCCGGTGATCGGCATCAGCAGCTGTCTGTTGGGGCAGAAGGTGCGCTATGACGGCACCGCCAAGCGCGACCGCTGGATTGTCGAGCAGCTTGGCAGGTTCGTCGACTACCAGCCTGTCTGCCCCGAGATGGCGATCGGCCTGGGCGCGCCACGACCACCGATACGCCTGGTTGCCTCGGCGACACAGCCTCGTGTCGTCGGGGTGGAAGACCCGTCGATCGACGTCACCGACAGGCTCGAGGGATTTGCTCTCGAGACGGCCGCGCAACTCGGTGCAATCAGTGGTTACGTCTTCATGAGCAAGTCGCCGAGCTGCG
>JAGRHB010000259.1 GCA_020445245.1 Gammaproteobacteria bacterium | reverse complement strand
GAGGCCCGGGTAATCGCCGATACGCGCAGATCGTGGCTGTCGATCGGCCAATCCAGCGTCGGTTCGCGCGCCTCGATCAACACCACGGAAAACGCCTCCAGGGTCAGCGCCCTGGCCAGTGCGGCCCCGACCATACCCCCGCCGACCACCGCGACATCGAAGTCCCGCTCAGTCAAGCGTCACCCCCCTGGCCAACCGTGGCTGCCGTCCCATCAGGCCCATCGCGGCGCGGGCGAGCGGATGTTTGACCGCCGGGAGCAAGTCCATCGCCAGCAGGCCGAGGTTGCGCCCCAGGCGGACCAGGCCCAGCGGATTGCTGAACAGCCGGGCAAGTCCATCGGTGCCCAGCGCAACATTTCGCTGCTCCGCCGATCGCCAGGCTGCGTAGGTGGAGAGCACCTCGGGTGAACCGATATCGCTGCCGGCAACCGCTGCCACATCGATCACCTCGGCCAGTGCCGCGACATCGCGGATGCCCAGGTTGAAGCCCTGTCCGGCGATCGGGTGCAGTGTATGTGCCGCGTTGCCGATCACCACCACGCGGCCGCGCACGGACTCTCGTGCGCGCAACAGGCTGAGCGGGTACGCGGCGCGCCTGCCGACTTTTTCGAAGCGCCCCAATCGATAGCCGAAACGCTGCTGAAACGCTGCGAGGAACTGTCGGTCATCGAGGCCCAGCACTTCATCCACCTGCGCATCGAGTACCGTCCACACCACGGCGCAACGTCCTTCACTCATTGGCAACAGTGCAACCGGCCCGCTGTCGGTAAAACGCTCATACGCCACATTGCGGTGCGCCTGCGCGGGGCTGATGTTGGTCACCACCGCGGATTGTCCGTACTGCCAGCGCTGCACCGGCAAATCGAGTTGTTCGCGGACGGTTGAGCTACCGCCGTCTGCCGCCACCAGCAGCCTGCTTTCGAGTGTACTGACCAACCCGTCGCGCTCGATTTCCACGCTGACCCGGTCGCCGGCATCCACAAAACCGAGCAGCCGCGCCGGGGCGATGACATCGAGCGACCCGATCTTCGGCAACCGATCCAGCAATACGCGGCCGAGTTCCCGCGCCGTGATCACATAGCCAAGTGCCGGCACGTCCTCTTCCTCGGCACTCAACCGGGTGAAACCGAAATGACCGCGATCCGATACGTGTATATCGAGGATCGGTTCGGCCGAGCCGCGCATTGTCGGCCATACACCGACGGCCTCGAAGATGCGGCTCGAACCATAGGCCAATGCGATGGCACGGTCGTCGTAGCTCGGCTGCCCTTCCGCGCCCGGCGGATACGCCTCGATGAGGGCCATTCGCAAGCCACGCCCCGCCAGCGCAATGGCCAGGCTTGCACCGACCATGCCGCCACCGACGATGACCAGATCATAGACAGAGTCCCGCGTCATCCCGCCATCACCGCCTCGATCGCGCCGACAGACTTGGGCACGTCGCGACTCAGCACTTCGGGCTCACCATCCGTAACCAGCACATCGTCCTCGATGCGTATCCCGATACCCTGCCATTTCTTGGCGACACCTTTTGCACCCATGGGGATATACAAGCCAGGCTCGACGGTGAGCACCATGCCACGTTCGAGCAGGCGCCAATGCCCATCGACCTTGTAGTCACCAACATCATGCACATCCATGCCCAGCCAATGACCCGTCCGGTGCATGTAGAAGCGGCTGTAGGATTTTGCTTTCAGGGCTTTGGCCAGGGTGCCGCGTATCAGGCCGAGCTTGAGCAACCCCCTGGTCAACACCCGCACCGCGGCCTCGTGTGGGTCGTTCCAGTGATTGCCGACGCGCGCCTTGTCGATCGCAGCGACCTGCGCCTCGAGCACCAATTCATAAAGAATGCGTTGCGGCTCGCTGAAGCGGCCGTTTACCGGATAGGTGCGTGTGATGTCTGAGGCATAGCATTCGATCTCGCAGCCGGCGTCGACCAGCACCAGGTCACCGTCGTTCAGCGGCTTGCTGTTCTCGACGTAGTGCAGGACACACCCGTTGTTGCCGCCTCCTACGATCGATGGATACGCGAGCTCCGGCGCGCCCGCCATCTGGCAATGGTGGCCGAAAATGGCAGCGAGCTGGTATTCGTGCATGCCGGGCTCCACGCGGTGCATCAGTTCCGTATGGGCCTGCGCCGAGAGGCGCGCGGCACGGCGCATCACGGCTACCTCGGCGCGACTCTTGTACAGGCGCATCTCATGCAGGTAATGATCCAGCGCGAGAAACTCGATCGGCCCATGCACGCCGGCGCGTGCACGCGATCGCACCTGGCTGACCCAATCGGACACGCGCTTGTCCAGCGCCGGGTCGGATCCCATCGCAAAAAACACCCTTTCACGCTCTTCGAGCAGACCGGGAAGGATGTCGTCCAGGTCCGAAATCGGAAACGCATCATCGGCGCCGTACTGCGCGACGGCGCCCTCGAGCCCCGCACGGCTACCATCCCAAAGCTCTTTTGCAGGGTCCTTCTCGCGACAGAACAGGATGTACTCGCCGTGCACACGACCCGGCACGAGCACCATCACCGCCTCCGGTTCGGCAAACCCGGTGAGGTAATAGAAATCGCTGTCCGGTCTGAACCGGTGATGCACATCGCGATTGCGCACCGCTTCCACACTGGTCGGCAGTATGGCGACACTGCCCGGACCCATCATGCCCATCAACTGGCGGCGGCGCCGTTTGAACTCCGATACCTGCATATTCACCAACCCCTCATTATTCGGCGCCCTCACCCAGATCGTCGCCAATCAGCATTGCTCCGACGCGCACGTACTCCTCGATCTCGATCAACGCCGACTGGTTCTCGGGACTGTTGTCGGCATCGCCGGTATCCAGGCGGGTGATTTCAGCAAAATCGTTCAACAGGCTGCGCGACTCCATGGACAGGCGGGTCGTCACCGCCTCGCCACCAAGCCCCAGCCCAAACAGGAAACCCTGGCACCAGTCGCGAACGGCGGACAGTCGACTGCTGTCGACCACGATGTCCGACGGCAGCAACAAGGTAAACTGCATCGATGTGTCACGGTCACCGGCCAATACGCTGGCGAACACCCGGTCCAGCAGGGCACGACATTCGCCTGCAAGCACATCTGCAGGGTCGAACGACGAATACCATTCGCGCTGCCAGACCGCCAACGCCCCGGGGACCCGGGCGAACACCAGACCAAGGGCAAATCCGTGCGCCTCTGCAGGGCTCTGCGAGAGGCCACTCCGCTGCATCACCGCGGCAGCATCTGCGTACTCGGGAAGGGTGTTTTCTTCAGGCGCGTGCATCATTTGAATCCAGGACTGTCAGGTCGATTGGCGATCGTAGCACGCAGCGCCAT
>JAGRHB010000258.1 GCA_020445245.1 Gammaproteobacteria bacterium | reverse complement strand
TGAGTATCCGCAGCACAAGCGTCAGCACCAGGATCGCCGAGATATAGAGGATCGGCCCGTGCCAGGAGGTGGGAAAAGCGGCGTTCATCCAGGCGACGGCGGTCGCCGGTTGGTCCAGCAGGACCTCGTCAACCAGCAGCGGTATCAAAAGCGGCACGGGTACAGACGCCAGTGCACCGAGGACCGCGATCAGGTTTGCAGCAACCAGCTCCCGGCGATGCCGCGCAATCATTTGGATTACTTCCGGCCACGTGTAGACTTCAGAGCGCAGGGTGGACATTTGCTTGCTTTTTGCGGACATCCGGTGAGTTTACCAAAGCTCCCGGTATGGCCCGTCCTCTACTTGGACCGCTTGTTGATCGAGGTGTCAGTTGTACCGCTGGTGGATAATGCTTTTTTTCCTGGCCTGCACCGCTGCGGCCGTTGAGCGTGAGTCTTCGACTCATCCTTTCACGCTTACAGGCAATTTCATCCAGGGCGGCCTGGTGGTGGGCCGGACCGTGCCGGGAACCCAGGTGTTTCAGGATGGCCAGGCGCTGCGTGTCAGCGGCAATGGCGAATTCCTGCTTGGCTTCACCCGCGATGCGCCCGCGACATCGCAACTGAAACTGCAGCTGCCGGGCGGTGAGCTCATCGAGCAGACGCTGCAGGTGGCCACCCGCGAGTACCGGATACAGCGCATCGATGGCCTGCCTCCGGGCAAGGTCACACCACGCAGTGCCGAGGACCTGGCGCGGATCCGCCGGGACACGGCGGCAGTGAAGAAGGCGCGGGCTCGCGATGACGACAGGCAGGATTTTCTGCCGGGTTTCGATTGGCCGGTGACCGGCCCGATCAGTGGCGTGTACGGCAGTCAAAGGATCCTCAACGGCGAACCGCGGCGGCCGCACTTTGGGGTCGATGTGGCCGCCCCGGTCGGCGCGCCGGTGCGCGCACCGGCGGCAGGTCTGGTCACGCTCGCCGATCCGGACATGTTCTTTTCCGGTGGCACCCTGATCATCGACCATGGACACCACCTCAGTTCCAGCTTCCTGCATCTGGCCAAACTGCACGTGCGGACCGGCGATCGGGTGGAGAAGGGTGACCTGATCGCCGAAGTCGGGGCCACCGGTCGAGTCACGGGCGCGCATCTGGACTGGAGAATGAATCTGCGCGACCGCTATATAGATCCACAGTTGCTGGTTCCGGCGATGCCGGAGAGTGCACAGTCGGCATCCCGCGACTGATGGCTGGCGACCGGCAGATTGTGTTACATTTCCAACATTTGGGACAGATAGGACAACATCAACATGAAACGAATCGCACTGGCGATTGCCGTCGGTTTGGCCGCCAACGCCGTGAACGCCGGCGACCTGGCATCTGTTTACCAATTGGCAGCCCAGAACGACCCGACTCTCGCGGCCGCGCAGGCGACGCGCGATGCGACCCTGGAACAGCAGCCGATTGCGCGCTCGCTGTTGTTGCCGAATCTCTCGATCTCCGGCGAAGCGAACAGGACGAACCAGGATTTCAAAGGCACTGTGGGAAGCAGTGATTTCGGCTCCCAGGCCGCGGCGCTTCAGCTGCTCCAGCCACTATATCGACGCGACCGGTTGATCCGTCTCGATCAGGCTGAGGATCAGGTCGCGCAGGCAGAGCTCAATCTCAGTGCGGCAGAACAGGACCTGATCATTCGTGTCGCCACCGCCTATTTCACCGTGCTCGGGGCGCAGGACAACCTGGAGTTTTCAGTATCTGAAAGGAAGGCTATCGCACGCCAGTTGGATCAGGCGAAGCAACGCTTTGAGGTCGGTCTGATCGCTATTACCGGCGTGCACGAGGCACAGGCCCGATTCGACCAGGCACGTGCCGATGAACTTGCCGCAGAGAACCTGCTCGACAACGCAATCGAGGCCCTGGTGCAGATCACAGGCGAATACGTGGACACGCTGGCCGTACTGAAACGGGAGATCCCGCTGAACAATCCGGAGCCCTCCAGCCTGGATGTCTGGGCCGATACCGCGTTGGTGAACAATCCAATCCTGATGTCCGCGCAATATGACACTGAGATTGCGAAGAAGCAGGTCGATTACCAGGCATCCGGTCACTGGCCTTCACTGGATCTGGTGGGATCATATGGTGTGGCTCGCACTGACTCGGACTTCAGCCCAGGCACCAATGATTCGGATACCGGGACTATCGGTCTGCAGCTGAATATCCCGCTGTATTCCGGTGGTGGCGTCAATGCCGCCACCCGCCAGGCCGTGGCACAGCACCAGGCGTCCAAGGACGTGCTCGAGGAACAGCGTCGGTCGGTACGTGCCCAAGTGCGCAATGCCTATCGGGGCGTCCTCTCCAGCATCAGTCAGGTGAATGCACTCGAGGCGACCCAGGTGTCGGCGAACAGTGCCCTTGAGGCGACCGAAGCGGGCTTCGAGGTCGGCACACGTACCCTGGTGGATGTGCTGGACAGCCAGAGCAACCTGTTTGCCGCCAAGCGCGATCTGGCACGTTCACGTTATGACTACATCCTCAACACCTTGCGCCTGTTCCAGGCATCTGGATCGCTCAACCAGGCGGATATCGAGTTGGTGAACACCTGGCTGGGCGAAGAGAAGAGCATCAAGCCGTAAGGCATCGACCTGCATGACAATATCAAGCGGCCCCAGCGGCCGCTTTTTCAATCCCGCTCGCGGCGCGCGAACATTAGGTTGGTGATCTGCTCCGAGACCATGCCAATCAGAAAGGTGAGCAGGGACGTCATGTACAACAGGGCGCTCATGTTGGTGAAGCGGCCGGCGCTCACGAAGGTATAGATGTACAGCGCCGTTGCCGCGGTGAACAGGAAAAGGCTGATCGGCAGGAAAAACTTCAGCGGTGAGTACAATGCGCCGATCCTGAAGATGATCACCAGAAAACGTACGCCTTCACGCCAGATCTTCAGGTGGCTTCGGCCCTCTCTGCGCTGGACTTCAATGGGTTCGTACGCGACTGAGTAGCCCGAGCGGAAGAACGCCATTGTGCTGGTCGTCGGGTAGGAAAATCCGTTCGGCAGCAGGTGAAGAAACTCCCGAAAATGCGCCGCACGGCAGATCCGCAGGCCGCTGGTCAGGTCTGTGACCTTCTGCCCGGTCATCCAGCTGGCAAGTCGATTGAAAGCGAAATTGCCGACGCGGCGAAACGGGCTGGCGTGATCCTTGGGTGCGCGTGCACCGACCACCATATCGAGATCGGCTGAGATGAAGCGCCGCCAAAGCCGCTGCAGATGTGCGGCGGTGTGCTGACCATCACTGTCGATCATTGCCAGGTTCTTTCCTTTGGCCGCCCGTGCGCCGCGTTTGATCGCGGCCCCGTTGCCCATGCGATAGGG
>JAGRHB010000257.1 GCA_020445245.1 Gammaproteobacteria bacterium | reverse complement strand
GTCGTCGAACACGAAGGTCGCGGACTGGATGGTTCCGCGCACGCACGACAACGTCCAGTCGCCGACGGCGATGCCCGACATCACCATGCCTTCGAGCCCCGGGATCTCGTGACCGTTCGCGGCGAGGTTGTCCGCACCGATCAGCACCTTGAACGGCATCGGGTCCTGTACCTGGCCGCCCACCGGGATGCGGCCGACCAGCGCACTGAACGCGGTCGATCGGGTCAGGGTCGCGTTGGCGGGGATCGTGTAGACCGGTTCGATCTGCGACTTGGCCGGTGTGACTTTGCCATCACTGCCGGCGACACCGCGCACCGGATTCAGGATTGGATCGGGGAGCAAGTCGGGTTCGCGCGTCGCGCTACCGGCGTGCAGCAACGAGCCCCCGGGCAGCGACGTAAACGTGGGCGCACGGTCGGATGGGCCGGCGGCCGGCGCGTCCAGTGCCTCGATCCAGTGGATCGCACTGGCGATGCCGCCGTCACCATAGCCAAAGCCCACCGGCATGTCGGCGAGTGCCGGCGTGGTGGGCTGGGTCTGTTCGCTTTGTGACATCCGGCTGCGCAGCTTCTCGAGCTGCTGCGACAGCGCGGTGAGCGTTTTGTCGTCGCGTCGACCGGCCCGTTCGATGTCGTTGGCGAGTTCCGCGCGCACCTTGTCGGCCACGCGTTTCTCCTGGTCCATCGCGGCGGCGTTCTGTTCGCGCAGCTTCTGGTTCTCCTCGGTCAGGCGCCGGGTCTGGTCGACCATCTGCGCGACCTGGGCCGAGAGCGAACGCACCGTGTCGGCAGGCGTGTCAACGTCCGGTGCCGCGGCCGTGGGCAGATCGGCCATCATGTCCGGCTGGGGCCGGCGCTCGCCGCTCTTGACCGCAACCGCGACGGCGATCACGAGGACGATGCCGCCAATGATCGGGATCACCCGGTTCATCGTGATCATCGCGTTACCTCCGCCTGCTTCGGTACGAACGGTGCGAGTGCGGCCTCGGGCCGTTGGTCGGCGACCAGGTAGACCGTGGTGGTATCGGTTGGGTCGCCCGTGGCACCCAGACGCGCATGCTGAAAGCTCGCCGCCCGCCACTGCCCACGCAGGTCACGGGGATTCAGCGTCACCGGTCGGGCCAGGGTGTTGCGCAGTTTGATCGCCGCAAGCCACAGGGGACCGTTGGGACCCTTGGCGCGCCAGGCCCCGACCGGCAGTGCCTCGATATGGCCACCGCGTACCAGGTCGATGGCATCGTGGAACGGCAGAGGCGCACGCGCGATGGTCGCGGAACCTGGGATCAGGCGCGTGGGCGCGTAGAGTGACTGTGCGGCATGGCGCACCAGGGCCACATAGCCGACCGGCCTGTCAGTCTTTTGCGGTGTCAGTGAGGCTGGTTCCGCACCAGTGGCTGCTGCCGGCACCGGGTTGGTCAGCACCTCGAGCGGTGCGCCAGCGGGAAAGCGCTGGTCGGCGGCCAGGTCGAGCAGGATCGATTGTCCGGCATCCGGCTGGACGATCAGGCGCGTCGCCGCAAACGGATGTTCCGCCTTCAGGTAGAGGTGATCGCCCAGTGCCTGCACGCGCAGGCCGGGTACCGGTCCGCCGAGCAGACCGCTGCGCAACTGCGAAGCACCCGGCAGGCGCAAGGTGCGCTCGGTGTTCAGGCGCAGGTCGACGCGGATCGGTGTCCCGCGCCACACCTGCTGCTCGGTCGCGTCGGTGACCGGGGGGGTGGGCCGTTCCTTTGCCGTGGCCACGCCGCTGAGCGTCAGCGTCACTGCGAGAATCAGAAAGGGAACCATGTCAGGAGGCCTCCTTGGCAGCGTCCTCGACGCGGCTCGGTCCGGGTGACGCGAAGCCGTCGATCGCCATGCCCCAGGGATTGAGTTCGCGGTCGACGTCGTAGCGCACGACACGCAGCGGGTAGCGGATCCGCGTGTGCTTGACGGGCAGTCCGGCGACCGTCTCCTCGATCACCGCCTCGATCGTCACGGTCCAGGCGTTCGGCCCGACGGCCTGCACCCGGCTGTCGTCGTATTGCGCGCCCGGTGCCTCGTACAGGGCACGTACGCGCCCGGTCAGCTCGCCCATGCGTCCACGCCGGTCCATGTCACGCAACAGGTCGGCGCGAAAGGCCGGGGTCACGTAGGCGGCAAAGCGATAGAGCTTGGCCGGGAAATCCTCGGCGCCGTCTCTGGGCCAGCGGTTCAGTTGCTGCCACATGTAGTAACCGAAGCCGTAGACGTTCGGCTTCGGGACCTCACCGACGCGCACGGTACTGCCGGCAGAAAGGTCCGGCGGGATGTGCAGCGTGATGTCGCTCGGCGCATTGGCCCAGCCGCGAAACGCATAGGCCAGGCCGATCGCCAGCAGGATGATCACCAGCCATAGGCTGACGATGTGGGCACGCGCGTTGTCGATCTCGTGACGGTAGCGGGACATGGCGGTCATCCTCTTGGGCTGCCGCCGGGGTGGCGGGTGCGCCCCAGCGACCAGTAGCCGCTGCGCAGCAGGAACCGGTTGCCACCGAACAGGCGCTGCATCAGCACGGCGAACTTCACTTGGTAGTGCCCCATCGGGTGGCCACGCTTGAGCCGGCGGAAGATCAGTGCGCCGACGTAGATCCCGGCCATGAAGATGAAGCCGGTCAGGGCCAGCACGACGCTGCCGACGTCGACCGCCGTGGCGATGGCCAGCAGCAGCGGCAACAGCACCAGGCCGGTGGTCAGCGCGACCAGCAGCAGCTCTGAGGTGGTCAGGCCCAGGATCGCGGGAGGCTCGCCGTCCACGCGGTCGGCGAGCACCCCGAAGCCCTGCGTCGGTTGTGGGGATTCCGACGACATGGCCTCAGATGATCCCGGTGGCCTGGGTCAGTGCATAGGTGCCGAAGGCGATGCCGGCCGCCGACGCGATGCCGATCTTGGCGACATCCCCGATCGTGCCCTTGTTGGTGAGCACCTGGGTGACGGCCCAGATCATGCCGACTGCACCGATGATGAACAGCACCACCCCGATCACCAGGATGCCGACCTCCGAGGCATCCTCGAACACGCCCTCGAACCAGGCGATCGCATCGTTGCTGCCGGGTGTCGTCGAGGGTGTCGGTGGTGCGGGCACCGCGGCCAGCGCCAGGCGCGGTGCGGCGATGTAGGCGGCCGCAAGGGCAGACAGGGAAACCCAGCGGTTTCTGATTCGGGACAACATGGTTTCGATCCTCCGATCGTTGCTACAAACAACCCGCGGACTCCGGCGCGGGCATCCGGTTTCGAACCTCAGTTGACGACGTAGATCGCGACCGCGATCAGCGCCGAGGCGCGCAGCCCGATCCACAGCAGGTCGAGCTCCGTCGCCCTACCGCGGTACAGCGATGACAGCGTGCGCGTGACCA
>JAGRHB010000256.1 GCA_020445245.1 Gammaproteobacteria bacterium | reverse complement strand
AAGGTACTGGAGGCGATGTCGATGCAGCTGCCGGTGATCGCGACACCCGGTGCGATGACCGGGATCCAGCCGTTCCCCGGGTTTACGCCGCACGTGAGTGAAGACCCGGAAACGCTCGCGGATGCCGCCATCGCACTGCTTTCACAGACGCGCCAGATGGACCGGGCCGGCCGCGACTGCGTGCTGCAGCGTTACAACTGGGATGCCAACCTGCAGCGCATCGCACGACTGCTGGAAAGCGGGGTGGTCGAAGCGGATCTCTGAGCTCGTCCGGGCGCTGGCAGGCGGCCCCACGCACGGGCATCATGAGGCCTGGCGACTCGTCTCTTCGTGGCTGCGGCATAACAAGCGATGGAAACCCTGTTTGCGTCGATCGATTACCGCGATCCGGTGTGGATCCTTGTCGCCTTTGCGTTCGGCCTGCTGGCCACCTACATCCGGCTGCCGCCCCTGGTCGGTTTTCTGGTCGCCGGTTTCGTGCTCAACGGACTGGGCGCGGAAGGCGGTGCCTTTCTGCGCGAGACGGCCGACCTCGGTGTCACCCTGCTGCTGTTTTCGATCGGCCTGAAGCTGCGCGTGCGCCAATTGGCCGGTGCCGAGGTCTGGGGCGTGGCCACCCTTCACATGGCACTGATCACCTCGCTGTCGACGGTGCTTCTGATGGCGCTGGCGGCACTGGGGCTTCCGTTGCTCGATCAGCTCGAGTGGCCGACGGCCCTACTGATCGGCTTCGCCCTGTCGTTCTCGAGCACGGTATTCGCGGTCAAACTCCTGGAGGATCGTGACGACGCGGCCGCCTGGTACGGACGCATCGCGATCGGCATCCTGATCATCCAGGACATCGCGGCCGTGGTGTTCCTCGGGGTCTCGACGGCCAAGGTGCCATCTCCGCTGGCGGCGATGTTGATCGTCACGATCATCGCGGCACGCCCAGTACTGGCGACCCTGCTGGACCGGGTCGGGCACGGCGAGTTGCAGGTGCTTTTTGGTCTGGTGCTTGCACTCGGCGGCGCTGCGCTGTTCGAACTGGTCGACATGAAAGGCGATCTCGGCGCCCTGGCATTCGGTGCGCTGCTGGCAGGACACGCCAAGGCAAACGAGCTGTTCAAGGCCCTACTCAGCCTCAAGGATCTGTTCCTGGTCGGCTTCTTCCTCAGCATTGGGATGACCGGCATCCCCGAGTGGGGGATGTTCCCGCTGGCCTTGTTGCTGCTGTTGGCGATCCCGGTCAAGACCGGCCTGATGTTCTGGCTGCTGGCGCGTTTCCGTGTCCGTGTACGCGCCGCTGCGCTGTCCGCCCAGGCGCTGGCCAGTTACAGTGAATTCGGCCTCATCGTCAGCTCCATCGCCGCCGCCAACGGCTGGCTCAGCCACGACTGGGTGGTCGTGCTGGCCATCGCTATCGCGTTGTCCTTCGTCGCAGCGTCGATGTTCAACGCGCGCACCGACGAGCTCTACCTGGCGTGGCGGCATTGGCTGCAGCGGTGCGAGCGTAGCGAACGCCTGGCCGGTGACGAGTCCCTGCACCTGACCGGCACCAGGATCCTGCTGTGCGGCATGGGCCGCGTCGGCACCGGGGCCTACGACACCCTGGCCACCCGTCACGGCGAGCGCGTGCTCGGTGTCGATGTCAACGCCGAAGTGGTCGGGCAGCATCGACACCACGGACGCCTGGTGCAGTATGGCAATGTCACCAGCCCCGACTTCTGGACCCGCATCGACCGGCGCAGCTGGCAGGTCGAATGGATCCTGCTGGCGATGCCCACGCAGCGCGCAAATCTGACCGCCGCACGGCTGGCGCGCGAATGGGGCTTCGAGGGCCGTATCGGCGCCACCGTGAAGTTCGCCGATGAGGAGCAGCCTTTCTCGAGCATCGGCATCGATGCCCTGTTCAACATTTACGCGGAGGCGGGCCGTGGCTTCGCCGACCACGCCCAGACGCTTTTCACGGACGAAGAAAAGGGCCAGAAAACACCGTCCGATGAACAACGCACCGTCCAGTGACAGATGCGGGCTACAGCCGGAATCCGCCGTAGCGTTTGCGGATACGGTGATCGATGAAGGCAATGCCGGCGGCAAAACCGAGCAGCAGCGCGGCAAAACCGATGATCCACGCACGATAACGAACCAGTAGGCCCGGATCCTCCCCGGTGGCGGCCGTATGCAGGGTCACACCCTGCACCTCGGCCAGGGTCTGCAACGCAGACTGCACGCCGGTCCGCAGCTCGCCGAGCTGCCTTTGTGCGTCCAAGGCGTCCGGGCAGTCCGCCGCCTGCAACGCCGCGATACGCGCCTCGGCCGCACTCAGCGACTGGCTCAGCTGCGCCTCTCGCGCGCTCGGCGGGAGATCCTGGGGTGGGGCCACCGGCGCCTCGCCTTCGGCCTGCTTTTCACGCAGCGCGGCAAGCTCCAGGCCCATCTGACGCAGGCGTGCCTGCGTTTCCAGCAGCATCGCCTTGGCCGGTTTTTCCTCGGTGATGTAGGTGGCCTCGATCCAGCCCGTGCTGTCGTCGGCCAGTCTTACCTCTGCGAAACCATCCTGACGCTTGAGGACCTCCAGCGGCGTGCCGCTGGACAGCAGGTTCGAGGGTACACCTTCGGCCTTCGGCGACGGGTACAAGCCCACCACCAGTTTGTCGGTGATATGCGCTGCCGCCGTCAGCCCGCTGCAGAGCAACAGGACGATGTACAGGAAATACTTGGCTACAGGCATGCACAGACCATCCGACCGAACCTGAAGGGATTCTAGCCGCATTGCGGCAACGCGATCAGTTGTCGAGCCGCTCACGCCACCACTGGTACAGTGCCACCGCGACCCCGCCCAGTTCCTCGACCGCCTCGCGGTGTGCCGTCTCGTTGGGCGGATCGAACCATTGGTCTTCGCGGTACATCAGAAACGAAAGCAGTGGCGCCAGCAGTGCGCCAGCGCTCTCGTCGGCAATCAGCCGGTCACGCTGGTCCTCGCCAAGGAACTCTAGTCCGGTCACATATCCCTGACACCAACCGTAGGGCAGCGGCAACGGACTGCCATCGTCGCGCGGCATCTGCAGGACCAGCGGGCCAAAGTCTGCAGCGTCCAGATCTCGCAGCACCTGTGCATGAAAGCGCGTCAGCAGCTCGCGCAGCACCGTGTCGGCCTGCAATGCGCCGAGAACCCTGTCGATCCGGGCACCCAGCCGGTCAGGGTGTTGCGCTGCGGTGGCGGTGAAGAAGCCGTGCGCGATATCCAGCGACATGCAGCCGGCCGCTTCCATGTTGTCTACCAACCTGGCCTGCAGGCGCTCAAGCTCCTGCGGGGAAAGCGGCTGCGGTCCGGCGCCGTCCATCAGGCGGCGATGCCGCAATGCCGCAGCAGTGCATCGATCTGTGGGGCGCG
>JAGRHB010000255.1 GCA_020445245.1 Gammaproteobacteria bacterium | reverse complement strand
CCACGAATACGCGGTCGACGTGGCCCAGGCCTGCCGCGCGCGCGGCGTCAAGTCGGTGGCCGTCACCGCCGGCTACGTCACGGAAGAGCCGCGCGCGGAATTCTTCCGTCACATGGACGCGGCCAATGTCGACCTGAAGGCCTTCACCGAGGACTTCTACCACAAGCTGACCGGCGGCCACCTGCAACCGGTGCTGGATACACTCGAGTACATCCGCAATGAGACCGATTGCTGGCTCGAAGTGACCACGTTGCTGATCCCGGGCCACAATGACAGCGATGCCGAGCTGCACCGGCTTGCGTCCTGGTTCCTGGAGAAGCTCGGCCCCGAGGTTCCGTTGCACTTCTCGGCCTTCCACCCCGACTACAAGATGACCGACGTGCCCGCGACCCCGGCGGCGACGCTGCAGCGTGCCCGCAGGATTGCGATGGACGCCGGTCTGCACTACGTCTACGTCGGCAATGTGCACGACACCGCGGGCGACAGCACGTACTGCCCGGGTTGCGGCAAACGCGTGATCGAGCGCGACTGGTACCAGCTCGGCGAATGGAACCTGATCAACAGGGGACACTGCGCGAGCTGCGGGCATGAGATTGCAGGCGTGTTCGACGACCGCCCCGGGGACTGGGGACCGCGCCGCCTGCCAGTGTCGATGCACGAACCGGTGGAACAACCGTCCGAATGACCGGACCGCCGAGAGGGCCCGGCCCCTACGCGGTTGATCCGATGTTGCAGGTAACCATCCGTTCACAGGAGCCCGGTCCCCTGGCCGATCGGTCGGACCACCGATCTCAGGGTGTCGCCGAGAGGTTCAGCTTGCTGGCGACAACTTGCTCGCTGGCCTGCGCGGCCTCCGCTGGTTCCACGACTTTCAAACGATTGGCGGGAAGCTGCTGCATCTGTGCCACATAGGAGGCCATCGCCTGCGCACGTTCCCGCGCCAGTTGAGGCAGGGCATCCGGCGCCAGCGGCTCTTTTTCGAGCAGTTGCCGATACAGGCGTTCCGTGAGGGCGGCCTGCCGCCCGGCCTCGGGCTTCGCCTTCAGCGACTGCTTCTCGCTGGCCAGCGCGGCGGCACCGAAGCGCTCGCCGAACAATGCCTCCACGGCTTGCTGCGTATCGCTGTCGGTCAGGCTCAGTGGACCGGGGGCCTCGTCAGGTCTCAGCTTGACGCCCTGCCGCAGCAGCAGTGTACGGTGCAGTGCCAGGGTACGGATTGCTGCGCCGTCCGCGGTCTGCGAGTAGGTGCCCTGGATCTCCAGTGCCAGTTTGGGGCGCGCAGCGAGCATCTTCACCACCGTGGCCAGTTTCTCCTGTTCCGGTGGTGACATGACGCCGTCGCCCGGCGTGAAGGCGATGCTGTCCAGGCCTTCGTCGGCCACGCCCAGGGCACTGGCCAATGCGCGGAACGGTGCGCTGATTGCCTTGGTGATCAGGTTGCCCAGAGCCTTCCAGATCAGGTGGCCGTAGCTGAACTGGGGTTCGTTCAGATCCCCGCTCACCGGCAGCCCGATTTCGATACGACCGTTGGCGTCCTCGAGCAGCGCGATTGCCAGCTCCAACGGGGCATTGATGGCGTCAGGACTCTCCACTTTCTCGCCCAGCGTGAGCTTGTCGACGATGATCTGGTTGTTGCCCTGCAACTGCGCCTTTTGCACCTTGTAACCCAGGTCCAGTGACAATTTACCGCTGTCGATCTTGTAGCCGGCGAACTTGGCGCTGTACGGCGTCAGGTGCGAGAGGTCGATGTTCTGGAAGGCCATCAGGATGTCGGTGAACTCCTGGGGCGCGCCCGGCTGCAGTTCGCCTTTGATGGTTGCCGAGCCGAATTCGTCGACGCGGCCCTTGAGGTCGGCGGAGGCACGGGCGCCGCTGGCGGTCGAGATCCCGGCTATCGAGCCGTTCAGGGCGTGAATATCGGAGCGGAACTGCGGCTTGAGGCTGAGATCACCGAAATTCAGGGCACCGTCACGGATGCGTACCCGCCCGACCTGAACCTGAAAGTCCGGCTGTGGCGTTGCGGCGCGACCGGGTGCCGCCTTCTTCGCCGGGGTCGATATGAGCGTGTCCTGCCAGTTGGTCGTCATGTCCTGGTTGATGATGAACTTGCCGGCCGGTCGTTCGAGGGCGACCTCCTTGATATCGAGCCCACCCGGCGCCAACGCCAGCCCGCTGGCCTGCAGTGCCTGCCAGGCCACCAGCGTGGCGCCCCCCGTTTTTTCGGTGACGGCCAGGTCGTCCACCCGCGCGCTGCCGGAAAACCGCGCACCACCGTTGCCCGGTGCAAACTCCAGTCTGCCCTTGAGGCCGGCGCGCCCACTGTTGAGGCTGACACGTGCGAAATCCGCGATATAGGCCTGCAAAGGCAGCAGTGTGATGTCGGTAAGGTCGAGGTCTGCCGTGACGCTTGGGCCGGCCAGATTGGCCTGTCCCTGTGCGCTCAGCCTGCCACCTTCGTGCAGTGTGGCGTCGAGGCGGAAATCCATCGGCCCCTGTGGCGGGCTGGTGAATGCGCCCAGCTGCAGCCCGATCGGCACCAGGTTCAGGGTCACCGGTGTGGACGCACCGTGATCGGTGGCGACCGCGCCGAAGTCCGCGAGCGAGAATCGTTGCAATGAAAGCTGCCACGGGTTGGCCGCCGCCGCGTCCGCCTCGGTTCCCTGGCTGGTCCATACCCGTTGCCAGTTGAGGCCGCCCCGGGCATCGCGCTCAACGATCACCCTGCCACCCTGCACCTGCAGTTCATCAAGTGCGAGGCGGGTCCCGGCCAGGTCCACCGTGCCACCCTGCAGTACCGTGCGGTCGAGTGTCAGCAGTGCCTCCGGGGCATCGGCCTGGGTCAACGACAGTTGTTTGAGTTCGGCCTTCAGGTCGCCCAGCTGCAGTTCGACGCCTTCTCCCTGGCGTTGCGCCTGAAGTGCGAAGCCAAGCGACAGTTCGCCCAGTCCGACATGCAGTGGCCTGGCCTGGTCCAGATCCTCGAACTGTATCGTCACCTCGGCTACTTCTACGGCATCCACCTTCACCGAAAACGGCGCTGCGGGGGCGTCATCTGGCGGCTGTTCGGCGGCCGCGGTGCCGCGCACGATCCCGTCCCAGTCCAGCAACGTCTGGTGCCGTACCGCGTGCAATGCCCCGCCCGAAGCGCGCAGGCGGCCGATCCTGACGCGATTGCCATCGAGATCGAAGCTGCCGTCTTCGAGTGCCAGGGATTGCAGCCTCGCCAGCGGCTGGTTGGCAGCGCGCCGCTGCAGACGCAGACCGGACAGCTGTAGCTGCAGGTCCGACACACGCAGGCGTGGTGCCCCGCCGGCCATGCTGAAGTCGTAGTCCGCCCGGCCGTTCAGTCGGCCGGTCGGCTGCTGCAGGTCGAATTTG
>JAGRHB010000254.1 GCA_020445245.1 Gammaproteobacteria bacterium | reverse complement strand
AAGGAGCCGTACACCCAGCTGCCAGGGCACAGCGCCGGCAGCTTCTGCGGTGGGCAGTAATCGAGCGCCTCGGTGAAGGTGATCGGGTGGATATGCGCGCTGTTGGCCAGGGTTTCGTACAGTGCGCCGATGAAATGGAACGCGTTGTCCCGGTAATACTCCCAGGCGTTCTCTCCATCGAGGATGACGCTGACCACGTGCTCGTTGCAGCGATCACCCAGGTAGTTGGCGATATTCCTGAGGTGCTGTCCGAAGTCGGCCGCGGCATCACCGGCGTTCCATTGCTGGTACTCGAAACCGATCATGTCGGACAGCCCGTCGTCACGGAAGAACATGCGTGTCTCGCATCCCGCCACCTCGTGGGCACAGAACAGGCTGCGCCTCGCCTGCTCGCCGTTGGCCTCGAGGCCCGACAGAAACCGGCTGTTGTGCCATACGCCCTCTCCCGAGGCACTCCAGGCCATGCCGAATTCGTCGAGTAGCTTCAACGCGTCCCTGCTGACGCCACCCTCCGACAGCCACACGCCCTGCGGGCGGCAGCCGAGGTAGTGTTCGAACACCCGCAGGCCCTCACGCATATGCCAGCGTGCGCGTTCGAGGCCGCCCGGATATTTGTCCTCTATGGGCCCCTGCGCCTCGGGCAGGGCGCCATGCATGGAGTCGAGGTCGATCAGCAGTGGCACGATCGGGTGACCGTACGGCGTCATCGACAGCTCGATCTGCCCGCTCTGCGCCAGTTTGCGATAGCGCTCGAACAGTCCGTCGAACGCCTCCCACATTATCTGCAACAGCTCGCGCCGCGTCGCCGGGTCGAACACAGTCTCGTGCTCCAGCAATGCCTTGACGCGCGGCAGCTGTTTCAGCGAGTGGCCCAGCCAGGCAATGTGGTACCAGGCCAGCAGGTCCAGAAAGAACTGCTCGTTCATGTAGGCCAGGCGGTCTTCGTCGACCTGTTTGCCGTCGAAAGACATCACCATGTCGAACAGGCTGCGAAAGCGCGGGTAGACGTCGATCATCAGTGGTGCGTGGGCGCGCCGGCAGGCGCGTACGATCTCGACACGTTCAGTCGCATCCGACGGTATCGGTTCGACGCCTGCGAGCAGGTTCAGCAGCGGATCCGAAAAGCGGCTTGCGGTCTTCAGGTGCCGCTTGAACTGCTGTCCATAGTCGTCGAGCTGTTCGAGCAGAACCGGCGTGAAGTTCACCACGCAGCGCATCTTCGGGTGCGCTTCCAGGTGAGCCGCCATGTCTACATAGTCCTTCAACGCATGCAGATAGACCCAGGGCAGGCAATAGTCGCCGTCCTGGCTCTCGCGGTACCAGGGCTGGTGCATATGCCAACACAGCACCAGATTGATGTGCGGTGAAGAGGTGGTGGTCATGGCTCAGTCGCGCTCGTAGTGCAGACGTTGGTTCATCATGCCTGGGGTGACCAGGGTAATGCCCTCGTCGGTCACCAGGAAACGCTTGCGGTCTTCATCGGGGTTGATGCCGATTTCCAGGCCGTCCGGAATCACCGTACCCTTGTCCACGACACAGCGCGTCAGTTTGCAGTTGCGGCCGATGCGCACCTTGGGGAGGATTACGCTTTCCTTGACGTACGACCCCGTCTCGATCTGAGTGTTGAAGAAGATCACTGAACGTTTGACCTTGGCGCCGGAGATGATGCAGCCGCCGGCCACCAGCGAGTCGATCGCCTGGCCGCGCCGTTCCTCGTCGTCAAACGCGAACTTTGCCGGGGGGCTCTGCGCCTGGTAGGTCCAGATCGGCCAATCGCGCTCATAGAGGTTGAGTTCGGGTTCGATGTCGCACAGTTCGATGTTGGCCTTCCAGTAGGAATACAACGAACCCACGTCGCGCCAGTACGCCGGCTCGCCGAGGCTGTTCAGGAACGGATAGGCAATGGACTTGGCATTCTCGATGGCGGTGGGAATGATGTCCTTGCCGAAATCGTGTGCCGACGCCTCGTCTTCGGCATCATGGATCAACGCCTTGGTCAGGAACTCCATCGAGAAGATGTAAATGCCCATCGAGGCCAGGGCGATACCCGGCTTGCCGGGTATGCACTCGGGGTCGGTGGGCTTTTCGGCGAATCGGGTGATCCGGTAGTCCTCGTCGACCGACATCACGCCGAACGCCTTGGCCTCATCGGCCGGCACCTCGATACAGCCGATCGTCAGTTCGGCTTCTGCCTGGACGTGCGCGGCCAGCATCTTGGCATAGTTCATCGTATAGATATGATCGCCGCCCAGAACCAGCACATAGTCCGGTTCGTGTCGGTAGACGATATCCAGGTTCTGGTAGATCGCATCGGCGGTACCCTGGTACCACTCCGGCCGAAGGCGTTGCTGCGCCGGTATGATCTCGACAAACTCGCCGATTTCCGGGCGCATGAAGCCCCAGGCGCGCTGCAGGTGACGGATCAGTGAGTGCGACTTGTACTGGGTGAGCACCCCGATACGACGCAGTCCGGAGTTGATGCAATTGGACAGCGCAAAGTCGATGATCCGGTACTTGCCGCCGAAGGGTACCGCCGGCTTGGCCCGCCACTTGGTGAGGTTTTTCAGTCGCGAGCCCTCACCCCCGGCCAGCACCAGGACCAGGGTGCGGCGCGTCAGGTCGCTTACGGCCTGGGGTTCGACGTAGTACTTGTACAGATGGTGCTGTTCCTTACTGCTTGTCATGTCGCTCTGCCCTGTAGTTCCTTTTTCAAAATCGCTTTCGCCCCTGTTAGGCCGGTGTCCTGCCGGGTGACGAGAAAAACCGGAATCCGTCGTACGACGTCGGCCATGCGGCCCTTGTTGCAAAAGGCAATTGCAAAGGCGGTCGGATCGAACCAGTCCGCCAGGTGCGCGGTGAGTCCACCACACAGATAGATGCCAGCGCCCGGGTTGAACGCCAGCGCCAGGTTTCCGGCGTAGCCCGCGAACACGTCGACGAACAGACGAATCGCGTCACCCGCGTGTCCGTCGCCACTGTCTGCCAGCGCCTTGATCTGCGCAGGCGTCGCCGCCTGTCCGCTGCCCCCGGCAAAGAACCGATAGGTATCGAGCAGGCCGTCACCGCTCAGGATACGCTCATACGAGACGTGCCCATAGCGTTCGCTGAGCCAACGAAGCAATGCCAGTTCGCGTCCGCTGTTCGGCGCAAAGTCGAGATGGCCGCCTTCGGTGGCGCGCGGCAGGCCGGCGAAGTCCGCGGAGGGCAGCCATGCCATGCCCAGTCCGGTGCCCGCGCCAGCCACCACCACCGGGCCATCGTCGGGCGTGGCGGCATTCAGGACCTTGAGGCGATCATAGGGTTCGGCAATGGCACCGAGTGCGGCGGCCTGGAAATCGTTGACGATCGTCAGGAGCCGGACGCCATAGCGATGCTGCAG
>JAGRHB010000253.1 GCA_020445245.1 Gammaproteobacteria bacterium | reverse complement strand
GACGCCGTTGTCGGTTGCCCGCGATTCGGCTTGATACGTGGCCGCATCGCCGATCTGGCCCACGGAGGTCTGTACATTCGGGCGGAAACCAGCATCGTACCGATCGGTGCCGAGGTGACAGTCACCTTCCAGCCAAACGAAGGGGTCTGCAACCGTTGCCTGAGCATCAGGGGGCGCGTTGCCCACCAGAGTCTGCACGGCTTCGGCATCAGTTTCGATCAACTCGATCCGCACTGCCAGGAGACACTCGATCGCCTGCTACCACAGATGCCGCCGGTCCAGATGAGGGCTGCACCGGCCATACGCGCCATGCGTTAGACCCCGGGGTATCGGTACGGCGTCCGCAGAGATTGCCCCTGCACGCCTTGGTGATTTGACGCGGCCGGACGATAATCGTCGCAGTTTCAGTCGCGCGGGCAAGGTCTATCAACAAGCGGTCGCTGTCACGCAGGTTGCTCAAGGGGATACCCATCCCCGCGCTGGCGCTCGCCTTTGGGCTGGTGACCGGTCTTATTGTGTGGCTGGTCGTCGACCGGGTACAGACCCGTGCGCTGAGCAATATCTTTGACCGGGCCCTGGAGAGCCAGCTGGATCAACAGGCGCGGGAGTCGCTGATCCGTTTCGACGAATATCGGCGTTCCTTCACCTATTTCGCGCGCCTGTTGGCCACGCACCGCAGAATGGCGGACTACCTCGACCCGATTATCTGGGGGCGGCGTGCCCCGGGCATTATTCAGTACAACGCCGGCAATCCGCCGCCATGGTTGCCCGATGACCTCAGCTGGCAGGGGGGCGTAAGTCCGCGACATTTCCTGTTGGTCGATTCAGCCGGAGCCATAAGGGAACAGTACAGCCCGGGTGGTGAGACCCTGCCAGCCGCCCTGCTCGGGGATCCGAAGAACTACCTGACCAACGGCAGGCGTCGAGCCTCGGTCACTCTGATGAGTGAGACACCCTGGTTGATCGTCTCCGAGGGTACCGAGGATACCGCACGCACGCCGATGGGCAGCGTGGTGATCATGCTGCCCCTGGATCATGCGTTTCTCGCCGCGTCGCAGCAGTTCGTCAAATCCACCAACAACGTGGTCGCAATCATCGACCCGGACGCCAAGCGAATCCTGTCGAGCAGCAGCAATGACTCGGTAAAGGTCGGCGAGTCGCTGGACCGGGTACGGCGCAGTTTTCTGGTTACGGCGCAGTCATTCTTTGACTACGACGATGCCGATCTCAATCTGCTGTTTGCCACCCTGCTGCCACGTGCGTCTTTCGAACGCACCGGACAGCAGGTGCTTGACCTGGAGCGGCGGCAGCGATTGATCGGCGCTGTCGTCATCATCGCTGCTTTCGTCCTGCTGTTCCTGCTGATATCGAGCCGTATCAGTCGGCTGCTGAGCCGCGTGTCGAGTCTGTCACGTCGTGCCCTCGACATTCCCGATGCCGGGGTCAACCGCCACGGCAACCAGTTGCTGATCCTGGAGGACTGGATCCGTGATTTCGTGCAATTGGTCATGCGCGCGCGCGAGGAGATGCGCCGGCAGCACGAGACCGAGCTGCAACAGACGGAAAAACTGCGCATGGCGATCATGGACGCGTCGCTCGACTCGGTGATCACGGTCAATGAGCGCGGCGAGATTATCGATTTCAACCCAACCGCGCAGGATACGTTCGACTACCGGCACGACGAGGCAGTCGGCCGGTCGTTCAGTGAGCTGGTGGTTGCACCCAAATGGCGCGAGACCTTCGAGCGCCTGCTCTACCTGTCGTTGTCGGGCGCCGAGCAGGGTGTGCCCTTGCAGCGCACCGAGATTCAGGCGGTCGCGCGCGATGGTCGGATCTTTCCGGTAGAGCTGTCGATAAAGCCGGTCTCGCTCGAGGAACAGCTGGTGTTTACCCTCTACCTGCGCGATATCGCCGAGCGCAAGGTGCGCGAGGCGGAGATCCGCAGCCTCGCCGCCCTGCCAAGCGAGAGCCCCATCCCGGTGTTGCGCATCAATCGGCGCGGCGTCATCACCTACGCCAACCAGCCGAGTACGCCGCTGCTCAAACACTGGGGCTGTCGGCCCCTGCAGACGCTGCCGGTGTACTGGCGCAGCCGCATCGAGGAGGTGCTCGCCAGCGCCGCAACAAGCGAACTGGAAGTGGCGACCGACGAGGGCATCTTTTCGCTGCTGCTGGCGCCGGTATCGGAACTCGGCTATGTGAATGTCTATGCCCGCGACATCACGAGTGAGCGTGCCGCGGAAGAGGAATTGAAGCGGCGGCAGAACGAGCTGGTTCATGTCACGCGGCTGAGCAATATGGGTGAGATGGCCACTGGCATCGCACACGAGCTCAATCAGCCGCTGTCCGCCATCGTCAATTTCGCCAATGGTTGCGCGAGACGCCTGCGTCTGGATATCGGGGGCAAGGACGAAATGCTGCATGCGCTCGGCCAGATATCGGCCCAGGCGAGTCGCGCAGGCGAGATCATCAAACGTCTGCGCGCGATGGTGAGTCGCCGACAGCCGGTTCGCGAGGTCGTCGATCTCAACGTGCTGGCGCGCGAGACCTGCTCGATGATCAGTCATGAACTCAGCCGTCACGAGCTGGCCATCGAGCGCCGGTTGGCCAATCGTGAACTGTGGGTGCGAGTCGACTCGGTTCAGATAGAACAGGTGCTGATCAATCTGTTGCGCAACGCACTTGATGCTTTGGTGGACGTTCCGGCCGCCGAGCGACGGCTCGTCATTGAATCAGGCAGCCAGTCCGACGGTATGGTCTACCTGAGCGTGCAGGACAATGGCTCCGGCATCAGCGACAAGTCGATGGAACACCTGTTCGATCCCTTCTTCAGCACCAAAGAGAGTGGTATGGGGATGGGCCTTGCGATCAGCCAGACCATCATCAGCAACCATCATGGTAAAATCAGGGCTGATTCCCGGCCCGGCAAGGGGAGTACCTTCACTATCGAGCTTCCATCCAGTATGGAGTCGGTCGCGAGTGCCGCATCATGATCATGTCTGAATCCACCTCCGCCAAGATCACCGTATTCGTGGTCGATGACGATCAGGCCATGCGCAACTCACTCAAATGGCTGATCGAGTCGGTGGGCATGCAGGTCGAAAGTCATGCTTCGGCCGACGAGTTCCTCGCACAGTACCAGCCGGGACGTGCCGGCTGCCTGGTGCTGGATGTGCGGATGCCCGGCATGAGCGGGCTCGACCTGCAGGAGCACCTGTTCGAGAGAAACATCCAGATACCGGTGGTCATCATTACCGGGCACGGTGATGTGCCGATGGCGGTCCGTGCGATGAAGAGCGGCGCCATTGATTTCATTGAGAAGCCGTTCAATGACGAAGTGCTGCTCGATGCAATTCGTCGGGCGATCGCGCGCGGAGAGCAACAGCGCA
>JAGRHB010000252.1 GCA_020445245.1 Gammaproteobacteria bacterium | reverse complement strand
CATACCCAGGTGCAGTAACCGCAGCCGAAGCAGATATCCGGGTCCTGCAACACAGCGCCATATTCAGCAAACTTGGTGTAGGCGCGCGTCGGGCAACCCTTCAGGCACACCGGGTTGTCGCAGTGATTGCACGCCATCGAGATGTTCAGACGGGTATAGGCAGGGTAGCTTCCACCCTCGAGGTAACCAACCGAACGAAAAGCCAGGTGCGGCGGCAGGTCGTTCTTTTCCGAACAGGCCGCCTCACATGCATGGCACGAGATGCAGCGGTCGGCATTGAAGTAGAACCCGTGCTGCTTGTAGCGATTCGGGTTGTCGGAGACCGCAGTGTCACCATTGATGCTCAGCGATTGGCCGCGCAGCGCGTGGCCTTCTGGTACGGTCTCGATCGACTGTCCGTAGCGATTCTTCTCGGGATGCGCCACGTGCGGCACCCAGGCGTATTGCTGTTCGTTTGGACGAGGCTGAAACATTGTTACTGATCTCAGTAGGCGCGCGCGGCCTTGTTGCGTACGGCGGCCGCCTTCTGGTCGGCGATGGGTTCGATACGTGCCGCACACTGTTTGAATGCCGGCTGACGTGAGTGTGGATCGAGCAGTCCCAGAGTGACGCGGTTGACGCAATCATGGAAATGAAAGGGCACGAACACCATCTCGCGCGATACGCGCTGCGTGGTCTGCACCATCACCACCGCGTCACCACGGCGCGACACCACGCGTGCGTACTCACCATGACGGATGCCCAGCTCGCTCGCCGAATCCGGGTTCATTTCCATGTATGGAGTCGGGCTGAACTTGTTCTGGTTGCCAACCTTGCCGGTGCGCGTGCGCGTGTGGAAATGCTCGACCACACGTCCGGAATTGAACCAGAACGGGTACTCGGCATCCGGACGCTCGTTGTTGTCGACGAAAGGCAACGGGATCAGCTTGGCCCTGCCCGACGGGAAAGCAAAGCGTCCATCGACGTAAAGTCGCTTGGTACCAGCGCTCGAATCGTCGCCGGCCCACTCGTTGGGTGAATCAGAGCACGGCCATTGCATGCCACGATATGCCTCGATCTTGGCGTAGCTCATGCCCGAATAGTCGAGCATGCGTCCGCGCGACAGCTCCCGGATCTCATCAAAGACCTGTTCGGCCTGTTCCGGAAATTCCATGCCCTCGGCCTGCGCAAACCGTTTCGCCAGGCGATTGAAGATCCACAGGTCCGCCTTCGCCTCGCCGGGTGGTTGCGAGACATTGCGGATAAGGTTCACGCGTCGCTCGGTATTGGTCATGCAGCCTTCCTTCTCGGCCCACAGCGCAGCGGGCAGGTAGACGTGTGCATATTCGTTGGTCTCGACGTCGCGGTAGGCATCCTGCACGACAAGGAACTCGAGCCTCTCCAGCGTCTTGCGTATGCGCGGCGTGTTCGGCATCGATGTCATGGGGTTGGTCGCAATCAGCCACAGACCCTTGATCTGACCGGTCTCGATCGCCGGCAGGATGTCGGTCATGAAAAGACCGCGACGTTTCGGGAAAAACTCTGGGTCGATACCCCAGAAACGCGCAATGTCCTCTCGGTCCTGCGGCTTCTCCAGAGCACGGTAACCCGGCAGACCCGAGCAAGATGACCACTCGCGAGTACCCATGGCATTGCACTGGCCGGTGATCGACAGGCTTGTACCGCCGGGCTTGCCGATATTTCCGGTGATCAGGCTCAGGTTGTTGATTGCGACAACACCGTCCGAGCCATGGGTCGACTGGTTGATCCCCATGGTCCAGATCGTCATCGCCGCACCGGCCCTGGCATAAGTGCGGGCGACGTTGCGGATGGTGTCTTCGTCAATGCCGCAGATCCGCGACGCAGTCTGCGGGTCGTACCGCTCGACAAGTGCCTTGAACTCGCCCTGGCCGTCGGTAAACGCATCGATATAGGCCTGATCGGCAAGCCCTTCCTTGAGAATCACATGAGCAAGGGCGTTGAGCAGGACGACGTCAGTGCCGGGCTCGATCGGCAGGTGGATGTCGGCCATCTGCGCGAACATGGTCACACGCGGATCGACGACGATGATCGGGAACTTACGCTTCTCCAACGATTCGCGCAGGCGCCAGAAGATTACCGGGTGCTGCTCTGGCAGGTTCGATCCGAATGCCAGCAGACAGTCGGTGTGTTCGAAATCGTCGTAACAGCCGGGTGGACCATCAGAACCGAACGAGCGCTTGTAGCCCGACACCGCAGACGCCATGCAAAGCGTGGTGTTGCCATCGTAGTTGTTGGTGCCGATCACACCACGCGCCAGCTTTCCGAGGGTGTAGAACTCTTCGGTCATGATCTGGCCGGTGGAGACAATTGCGAAGGCGTCACGACCATGCTCGGCCTGGATTCGCTGGATCTCCCCGGCTGTGTGATCCAGCGCTTCGTTCCAGCCCACTTCACGGAACGCGTCCCAGCGCTGTTCACGAAGCAATGGCCGAGTGCCACGACCCGCGCTGGTGAACAGCTCGTGCTCGAAGATACCCTTGATACAAAGCTTGCCGCGGTTGACGTCGGCATCCGCCACGCCGCGCGAGGCCACCGCCTTACCCTTGTGGTCGATTCCGACTTCGATCGAGCAGCCGGTGGAGCAATAACCGCAGGTGGCGTACTTCCACTCGACCACGCCCTTGTCGGCGATCTTGATCGGATTCTTGTTGGCGCGTCCGAATAGCATTGGGGCTTTCTCTCTGCGGTTCTGTGCCAGGGCTGGATACCGGTCAGGCGGCGGCCACGTCGGCCTTCAGAGCGAGCAGCACGCGGCCACCCTCGACCTTGGTCGCAAACACGTTGGTGCAGCCCTCGTCTGGGCCCAGGGCTTCGCCGGATGCCAGGTCGATCTTCCAGTTGTGCAGCGGGCAGGTCACCGAGGTGCCGTGCACGATACCCTGTGACAAGGGTCCGCCCTTGTGCGGGCAGGCGTCGCGCAGCGCGAATACCTGGTCGTCACGGGTGCGGAAAACGGCGACGTCCATGGTGTCGGTGCGGATCACCCGCGATCCGAGCTTTGGAATCTCGTCCAGGGCGATGATGTCGATCCAGTTATTCATGTCGGAAACCTCTTGCTTCATGCAATCTTCAGCGGGGTGAATTCGTGCGCCTGGGAGCCCTCGGCGCGGGCCTTCCAGGGGTCGATCTGGGCGAACTTCTGGCCGAACAGGAAACGCCCATAGAGGGCCTTGCGGTTCGCCTCGTCCTCGAGGACCTGCTGCTTGATGTGATTGAGACCGACGCGCTCGACCCAGGGTGCTGTGCGTTCGAGGTAGTGCGCCTCCTCCCGGTACAGCTGGGTGAAGGCACCACAGTACTCGAGGACCTCCTCTTCGGTCTCGACCTTGCACAGCAGGTCGGTGACACGCACCTTGATGCCGCCGTTGCCG
>JAGRHB010000251.1 GCA_020445245.1 Gammaproteobacteria bacterium | reverse complement strand
CCATGGGCGACCGGTACCACCCGCAACCATCCAACCCGCCGCCACACCGGTCGTTGGAACCGCGGTCGCGGGCGACGATGCGACGGCGCAGATCGACCACGACATCGACTGGCAGAGCTGTACGCTGCCAGGGATCGCCGCATCGTCGACCGAGATGTCGATCGACGACAGCGCGACCAACCTGCCAGTCGAGGTGGCCGCGGACGCCGCCGTCGGTCGGCTGGAGCCGGAACAGGTCGTCTTCAGCGGCAATGTGGTACTGACCCGGGGGGTTGCGCGCATGCAGGCCGACGAGCTGCTGCTCAACCGCACCACCGGCGAAATCGATGCCCGCGGCGCTGTCCTGCTCAGCCAGCCGGACATCCGCATCGCCGGCAGCACGGCCCACTACCAGCTGGCGACCGGCCAGGGACGGATCGAGCAGGCGAGTTATCGCGTACCGGCGATGCGTGCGCGCGGCGACGCCGCCAGTGCGGAATACCTGGGAGAAGGCCGCAGTCGTTTTACCGACATCAGCTATACCACCTGCCGACCCGGCAGCAGCGATTGGCTGCTCAGCGCCGAGGCGCTGGAACTCGACCAGGCAGAGGGCCTGGGCAGCGCGCAGCATGCCAGCCTGCGCTTTCTGGGCGTGCCGATCCTGTACGCCCCGACCTTCACATTTCCGATCGACGACCGTCGGCGTTCAGGTCTGCTGATCCCGGCGGTCGGATACAGCAGCAACACCGGTTTCGACCTGAGCGTCCCCTATTACCTCAATCTTGCCGAGAACTACGACCTGACGCTGACGCCGCGTCTGATGTCCAAACGCGGGGTGCTGCTCGGCGGTGAATTTCGTTTCCTGACCGAATCGACCAACGGCACCTTCGCCGCCGAATACCTGCCCAACGACCGTGAGCGTGGCGGAAACGACGCGCGTGGCAGTCTGTCGCTGCAGACCCATACCCAGCTCGACGTGCGCACCGAGGGCGCGGTACGCATGGGTTATGTGTCCGACAGTGCCTACCTCGAGGATCTGGGCGACAGTCTGGCGATCACGAGCTCCACGCACATCGAACGAGCGGGCGAGATGCGCTATCACGGCGACACCTGGGAGCTGCTCGGGCGTGTGCAGGGCTTCCAGACGATCGACGACGCGATCTCACTCGCCGACCGCCCCTACAGCCGCCTGCCGCAGCTGCGGATCGATCTGCAGAACCCGGACGGGCTCTCCGGCACCACCTACCACCTGGCCGCCGAGTACGTGAACTTCTACAAGCGGGACTCGGTCCGCGGGCATCGCATAGACCTCTTTCCCGCGCTCAGCCTGCCACTGCGCAGGACCTGGGGATACGTCGAGCCCAAGGTCGGTGCGCGCTACACCGCTTACCAGTTGACGGACCAGACTGCCGGCCTGAGCGATTCGCCGTCCAGTCTCAACGGGATGTTCAGTCTCGATAGCGGGCTGTTTTTCGATCGCGGTACCAGTTATTTCGGCAACGCGGTGACGCAGACGCTGGAGCCGCGCCTTTTCTATCTCTACGTTCCGAGCGAACGCCAGGCCGATCAGCCTGTATTCGACACCACCGAGTTCGA
This sequence comes from Gammaproteobacteria bacterium, assembly GCA_020445245.1. Next base: position 1,854 of record JAGRHB010000251.1, on the reverse strand, counting down.
CTTCAGCTTTGATAACCTGTTCCGCGAGAACCGTTACAACGGACCCGATCGCTTTGGTGATGCCAACCAGGTGACGCTGGCACTGACCAGCCGCCTGCTCGCGGACGACAGCGGAGTGGAACTGCTTCGCGCCAGCATCGGTCAGATCCTGTATTTCGAGGACCGCGAGGTCACGCTGCCGGGCGAGCCGGTCGATGACGACAGCACCTCGGCGGTGGTTGGTGAACTGGCGGCGCGCCTTGGCGGCAACTGGCAGACGCGCGCCGGCATACAATGGGACCCGCAGGACGGGAGCGGCGGCAACATCGACCAGGCACTGGCCCAGCTCAGTTATCGTGACACCGAGCAGCGCGTATTCAACGTCGGATACCGCTTGAGACACGGCATCACCGAACAGACCGACCTGGCGGCCATCTGGCCGGTCAGTGACAAGGTCAGCCTGATCGGCCGACACAATTATTCGCTCAGGGACAAGCGGCTGCTCGAGGCACTGGCGGGAATCGAGTACCGCGGCAGCTGCTGTTGGCGCACCCGCGCACTGCTGCGCCAGTACACAGACAGCACGGGAAACGATCACAACCTCGCCTTCCTCGTTCAACTCGAACTTAACGGCCTGGGCCGATTGGGAAATGACATTGACCAGACTCTGGAACGCGGCATCTATGGCTACCGTACCGACGAAAATGACTAGACGAGGCAGCATCGGCAACGCCCTGTTGGCGGCATTCGCCTACCTGCTGTTTTCAACTGCCGCCATCGCCGAGCAGGCGTTGCTGATCGACCGGATCATCGCCGTCGTCGGTGAAGACGTCGTGATGCTGAGCGAATTGCGCATTGAGGCGACCAAGCTGGCGCAACGGCTGCAACAGAAGGGGGTATCGCCGATGCCAAGCGTCGCAGCGATCCAGAAGCAGGCCTTCGACAGCCTGATCATCAACAAGCTGCAACTGGCAGAGGCCGCGCGGCTCGGGATCGAGGCCGACGAAGAGACGATCACCCGCGCGATCAATGCCATCGCCCAGAACAACCGGATGACCGTTAGCGAGCTGCGCGACGCATTGCAGGCCGAGGGCATGGATTTTCAGACCTTCCGCCGCACGATGCGCGACGAGATCGTGGTACGCAGCCTGCGCAACCGCGAGGTGACCAACCGTATCCAGGTCACCAAGTCCGAGGTGGACAGCTACCTTGAGCGCAGCGGCGGCGCGGACGGCCGCACTGCGGTGCATCTTCTGTATATCCTCATCGAGGTGCCCGACGGCGCGACTCCGGCGCAACGCGAGGAGGCGCGCATGCAGGCATCGCAGCTCGTCGAGCGCATTCGCGGCGGCGAGGACTTCCGCACCCTGGCGCAGGAATATTCCTCCGGCCAGAATGCCCTGCAGGGCGGCGACCTCGATTGGATCGACGTCAACAGTGTGCCGCCGCTGCTGCAGCCCTATGTTGCGAAGATGAAGGTCGGCGAGGTGCAGGGGCCAATTTCCGCCGGCCGCGGTTTTCACATCATCCAGCTGGAGGACGCGCGCAGCGGCACGACCAAGATCGTGCGCCAGACCCATCCCCGGCACATCCTGATCCGCACCGACGAGCTCACCTCGGACGAGGACGCGCGCCGGCGCCTGGAGCAGTTGCGCGAGCGCATTCTCGGTGGCGACGACTTCGACGCACTTGCACGCTCCAACTCCGACGACAAGCCCTCGGCGATCAAGGGCGGCGACCTGGGCTGGTCGACACCCGGCAACCTGGTGCCCGCATTCGAGGAACAGATGGACCAGCTGGCGATCGACGAGATCAGCCGACCCTTCAAGACGCAGTTCGGCTGGCACATCGTGCAGGTACTGGGTCGGCGCGACT
>JAGRHB010000250.1 GCA_020445245.1 Gammaproteobacteria bacterium | reverse complement strand
TCACTGTATGAGCTGCAGCCGACACCGGTCGAACCGCCGGTGCCTGCAGCCTGTTGCCTGGAGACCGGCGGGCGGCTGGATGCGCAGGGACGGCTGCTCGAGCCGTTGACCGGCGACGCACTGGCCACGTTGTGCGAACAGGTGGCGCAGCTGGCGCCGCAGGCCGTCGCGGTCAACCTGCTGTTTTCCTACCTCGACCCCTCCACCGAAGAGCGTATCGCGGCGGCATTGCCGGACGATCTGTTCGTGTCGCTGTCGTCACGTGTGCTGCCGGAGATCCGCGAGTACGAGCGCGGCATGGCGACCTGGCTGAACGCCTGGGTCGGGCCGAGGGTGCGCGGCTACCTGCAGCGCCTGGGGCTTGGACTTCCCGGAACGTCGGTGTCCGTGATGCAGAGCTCGGGTGACACCGTGGCGGCGGGGCAGGCGGCGGACAACGCGGTACGCATGCTGCTGTCCGGGCCGGCCGGCGGCTTGATCGCCGCCCGCCACGTGTGCCTTGCTACAGACAGGGAGCGTCTGCTCACCTTCGATATGGGTGGTACCTCGACCGATGTTGCCCTGATCGACGGCGAGCCACGCCTGACCACCGAGGGGCATATCGGGCGCTTCCCGGTTGCGGTGCCGATGGTTGACATGCACACCATCGGCGCCGGCGGCGGCTCGATCGCGTGGGTCGATGCCGGTGGCATGTTGCAGGTCGGCCCGCAGTCGGCAGGCGCCGAACCGGGGCCGGCCTGTTATGGAAGGGGCGGAACCCGGCCCACGGTCACCGACGCCAACCTGGTGCTCGGTCGTCTGCAGCCCGATGCATTCCTGGGCGGCGAGATGCGTCTGGATGTCGCCGCCGCTAACACCGTGGTCGATACCCTCGCCGATGCGATGGGGACGACGCGGATGCGCGCGGCAATGGACGTGATCGCAGTCGCGAACGAACACATGGCACAGGCCCTGCGCGCGATTGCGGTCAGGCGGGGCGCCGACCCGCGCGAGCATGTGCTGGTCTCGTTCGGCGGTGCCGGTGGGCTGCATGTCTGCGCAATTGCTGAGCTGCTGGACATGGATTCGGCAATGGTGCCGGTGCACGGCGGCGTACTGTCGGCCTTGGGGATGCTGGCGGCGCGTCCGGGACGTCAGTTGTCGCGCACCCGTATCGGCCTGCTGGCAGAGATCGCGACCGACGACATCGAATCGATGTTTTCAGAGCTGCGTGCGCAGGGCCTGGCTGCCCTGCAGGAGGAGGGCTTTGCCGCGGCCGACTGTGACCATCTGGCCAGCCTGGATCTGCGGTACGCGGGTCAGTCGTACAAGCTCAATCTGCCCTGGAGCAGCATCCCGGGAACGATCGGCGCCTTTCATGCTGGCCACCTGGAACGCTATGGGCACCGCCTGGATCTGCCGGTGGAGCTGGTGAATCTGCGCCTGCGGGTGCGCGGCCCCTGTTCCGGCTTGCGGCTGGCAGGCCTGCCCAGGGAGTCGGCGGGGGCGCCGTTCGACTACTGCCGTGTTGCCGGGGTCAAGGTGCCAGTGCCGCAGTTCTGGCGCCATGCCTTGACTGTGGGCCAGCGCATCCAGGGGCCGGCACTGGTCGCCGAGAAGGTGGCCACGACCTGGGTCACCGACGGCTGGGTGCTCGAGGTGGATGAGATCGGCAACCTGCAGCTCAGGCGTCGCGCAGCAGTTCCATCGTGTTGAACGCAGACGCCGAACTGGCCGCGTAGGCCTCGATCACGACGGCGGGCTCGATGTCTGCGCACAGGCCGTGCGGCCATTCGTTGCGCTCCAGGGTGACGGCGGCTTCGAGCAGCTGCCCGTAGCCGCCTTCATGCGCGACGATGGCGCGTTTCACCTGGTCGCTCAGCGGCAGCTGATCCATCAGCCCGGCGAGCGGCTGTGACAGCATGAGGTCCATGACCGACAGGAGGCCCACCGTGTACGCGGTCTCCGGGGTCCCCGATCTGCACAGACGGCATAGTCTTTCACACAGATTGGCGCGCAGCAGGCCGACGTTCAGGATCTCCAGCGGGCGGTTGCCCAGACCGGCCATGGCAAACAGTGTGGCCCATGCCCTGATGCGCGAAAGCCCCATCAGGACCACGGCGCGCTGGATGGACTCGACCTTGCTGCGCAGCCCGATGCCGGCCGAGTTCACATAGCGCAGCACCTTGAAGCTGAGTCCGGGGTCCCGGCTGACCAGGTCAATGACTTCCTGCATCGGCACATTTGGGTCGTTCAGCCGCGCCAGCAGGCGCACCACCATCGCCGAGTCTTCCTCCACCCGATCGGTGCGGACGATACTCGGACGGGCAAAGAAGTAACCCTGGAAATAATCGAACCCCAATGCCTTCAGCTGTTCGAACTGCTCGGCGGTCTCCACCTTCTCGGCCAGCAGGCGCGCGCCGGTGGCGCGAAGTTCGGGCATGCGCCGCGTCAGTTCCTCCATGCCGCCGGGCTGGATCTCGACCTTGATGTAGCTGACCAGCGGCAGGATCGGCTGTAGATGGGGCTGGAAATTGTAGTCGTCCATCGCCAGTTCGAAGCCGTGGCCGGCCATGCTGGAGATCCCGAGCAGGAGCTCTTCGTCCACGTTGACGTCTTCGAGGATCTCCAGCACGACACGGTCCCGGCTAAACGGAATCGGTGGCATGTCGACGAAGAACGGCCGCGTCAGGTTGATGAACGCTTTGTACGGGCCGGTGATCCTGTCGAGTCCAATCTCCATGAAGGCGTTGAGGACAGTGAGGGACGACGCCATGTCACCGTCGGTAAAGGAGCATCTGCCACCGGCATCGCGATAGAGCAGTTCATAGGCGAAGACCTCGAGTTCGCGGTCAAAGATCGCCTGACGGCCGACCTGGATGGTTTCCGTGGACCCGCTGCTGGCGGTGCTGGGCGATGGCATGGGTCCTTCCTGGCTTCGAGTTCGTCTGTGTCATCAGGGGTATCGACCGACGCTGCCACGGCTTGAGATCGGCGACAGGCAGGTCAAAGCCGCATCGCGGGGGTATGATTGGTCTCGTGCCGTCTGTTCACGGGTCCACTTTCGGACCCTGCGGCGGCTTTGTGGCCAGGGGCCTGGGGGATACCGATGATCGACGGCTTTTTGGATCTGAACGGGTGGCAGATGGTGCTGGTCGTGCTCGGCATGACTCACGTGACGATTGTCGCCGTCACTGTCTATCTGCACCGCTGCCAGGCACATCGGGCCCTGGAGCTGCATCCGCTGGTGGCGCACTTCTTCCGCTTCTGGTTATGGCTGACCACCGGGATGATCACGCGTGAATGGGTCGGCATCCACCGGCGCCATCATGCACGATGTGAGACCCCCGAAGACCCCCACAGTCCGCAGGTGCTCGGATTGCGCAAGGTCCTGTGGGAAGGCGCGGAACTTTATCGCGCCGCGGCCGATCAGGCCGATCTCGTGGAGCGCTATGCGCACGGGACACCGGA
>JAGRHB010000024.1 GCA_020445245.1 Gammaproteobacteria bacterium | reverse complement strand
GAGATCAATCATCGGCTATCCCAGTTGCGGGCACGGGTGGAGCATCCGTTCCGGGTGATCAAACGCCAGTTTGGCTTTACCAAGGTCCGCTACCGCGGTCTGGCCAAAAATACCGCGCAGCTGACCACCTTGTTTGCGCTGTCGAATCTGTATCTGGTGCGACGGCAGTTGGTGCAGGTCGCAGGGTAAATGTGCCCGACGGTAGGAAGACGACCGCTGAACGGCCCAACCAGGCATCGAAACCGGCATAAAACCCATGCCGGTACGCCCCGGAGATAAGCAGAAATGAAAATCGGTCGCCTTCATCATTTTCGCGTCACTTGATCAGACGATCCCTAAGTCTAGACGTTATAAATGAAACTTGCATGACAGAAGTAAAATTCGGCCGCCACTCAATCACGCCTCAGGGCATCGCTGACGGCGATCGGCGTGGGGAAACGCAGCACCACGAGGTACGACGAGACAAGGAAAGTCAGCAGGGTCGACAACTGGATCAGGTACGAGGCCTCGGTGCCGATCACCCCGGTCTCCATCGCCAACACCGCCAACAGCAACGAGAACTCGCTCATCTGGCCCAGACGGTAACCCACCTCGTGGGAACGCTTTTCCGACTCTCCGGTACGCAGCAGCAACCAACGGAACACCACCGGCTTCAACAGCATCATAGCCGTGGCCAGGAGCACCGCCGGGAGGATGACCTCGTCGATCACACTGATGTCGAACCCGGCCCCCAGGGAAAAGAAAAACAACACCAGAAAGAAATCGCGCAGCGGCTTAAGACTCTCGGCAATAAACATGGCGATCGGGCTGGAGGCCAGGACCACCCCGGCGATGAAGGCACCGATCTCAGCGGACAGACCCAGCAGAACCGCCAGCTCGGCCATGCCAAGACACCAGCCGATCGTCACCAGAAAGATGTATTCCTGGATCTTGTCGAACTTGCGGATCAAGCGAATCAGGACATAGCGCTCGACCATCCAGGCGAACCCGATCAGTGCAGGCAGGGCGACGAACAGTCTCGCAATATCGGCAATCTGCATGCCACCGTGCGCACTCCCCTGCACCACCAGCAGCAGCACGATGGCGAGGAGATCCTGCATCAGCAGGATGCTGATGATCACCTCGCCGGTGCGCTGGTGATGAAGCATGGTGGTCGGCAGCAGCTTCAGACCGACGATGGTGCTCGAAAACGTCGCAGCGCCACCGACCAGCAGAGCCTCCATCGCGGTGAACCCGAATGCCGTAGACACCAGGTAGCCGACAGCGAAAAACACGAGTGAACTGAGCAGCGTGACCTGCGTGGTCTTGCGCACCATGCGCACCAGCTCCTGTGGCTGCAGATTCAGCCCCAGCAGGAACAACAGGAACATGATGCCAAATTCGGAGATGCTGCGAATCAGCTCCGGATCGGACACCAACCCCAGTGCGGAGGGACCGAACAGGGCACCGAGAACGATGTAGGCGACCAGCAGCGACTGGCGTGCGAACAGCGCGATCGTGGCGAATGCCGCAGCGCCGGTAAAGACGAGAAAGATGGTAAAGACAATCGGATCTTGATGCATCGCCGGATCGGATCGTGTTGCGCATGGCATTGCACGATAACAACGGTGCAGAAAAAAAACACCCGCCGGACAGCGGGTGTGTGGGTCTCGCACCCGATCAAGAGTCAGGACGCTATTTCTTTGAGCCCAGTTTCAGCGCGTCGTCACCCAGCATCGCAGCGTTGTTCGTGGACGGCTTGAGCTTGCAGTGGCTGGCGACGGACCTGCCATCCTTGCGCACGTACCCGTTCACCCAGGCGCACTGGGCATCCGCCGAACAGGCGTCCGCCTGCAGGCCTTTGCAGGGACTCGCAGCGCCGGCGGCGGTCGGGACAACCAGAACAGCGGCCAAGAGCGCCGCATGGAACGGGACAAATGAAATCCTGGTGAAATTCACAGACATGGTGTTCTCTCCTTTGAACATGGGCGACGCCAATCCCGGCGTCGACGGCGATGTTATACCGTTTTGGATTGGCCGCTCAAGCCACGGGGAGTTCAGCGCGGGCAGTCGGCCTTGCCGCAGCGCGTGCCATCCACCCAGATCGCCCCCTCCAGTCGTGCACCATCGAAGCGCGCCCCGCCGAGCTGCACTCCACCGAGATCGGCGAAGCTCAGATCCGCTGCCGACAGATCGGCATTGGTCAGGTCGGCGGTACGCAGATTGGCACCCTTGAGGACTGCCCCGTTGAGCATGGCGTACGACAGGTCAACCGCCGAAAGATTGGCATACCGCAAATCGGCGCCGCTCAGGTCTGCACCGCTCAATCTGGCGCCGGCGAGCGAAGCATTCGCCATCCGCGCCGAACTCAATTGCGCCGCGGCGAACACGGCGCCATCCAGCCGGCAACCTTCCAGCAACACACCTGGCTCAGGCGGCGCAGCACAGTCGCGTACCGCAGTGTCTTCCTGCGGGCCAACCAGTGTCACAGCAACCACCAGCGCCGACACGACCAGCAGGGCAACCAAGATCGCGCGCACCGCGCGCAGACGATCGCCGTCACGTTCAGCCGCCTGGCGTGGTGCCAGCGTCGGTGCATCATCACGCATCTGTAGCGGTACCACCTCGTCCACAGAACCGATGGATTGCCAGATGGCGCGATCGGCGCTGACCTCATCTTCCAGCGTCAGCTTGCCTTCGAGTACGAAGTGTCGAACCCGGGTGCTGCTGAACGGACCGCGCACGCTGCCGCCCCGGCGCACGAACCACTCAAGCCCACTGCCCTTCGTCCTGGCTGACGACATCTGCACTCCAAACCCGCAAGATGCTGTATTTATCGGCCAGACAGCCGATAACTTGTGTGACATGCGCCCCGGGAAACAGCAACATTGAAGATCCCCGCCACCCTGCAGCCCCTGATCGACGCCACGCAGCGCGCAGTCCCGTCACTGCTCAAGCAGCTGCAGGTGGGACAACTTCTGCAGGCCAGGGTGCTGGACCAGATACAGCCGGGCCTGCTGCGCCTGCAGATCGGCAACACGGAGGTACTGGCGCGCAGCCAGGCGACGATCACACCGGGCACGGCGCTGAAGCTGGAGGTTGTCAAGGGGCAGCCCCTGCCCGAACTGCGGGTGTTGCGCGAGCCCGACGCCCGGCAGCGGCAGCAGCAGGTGGTGCGTTCGGCAATGGCACGCCAGCTGTCACCGCCGGAACTTCGACAGGTGGTCAGCGAGTTGCGCACCCTGGTACAAACTCCAAGGCAGGCCGAGGCACTGCGCCAACTCACCACGATCCTGCAGGACAGCGGTCTGCGCTCGACTCAGCCCACCCCGACCCAGATTCAACGCGCGATCGCACAAAGCGGTGTATTTCACGAAGCTCGCCTGGCCAGCGGACTGCCGGCGGACCCGGCGGACGGCAAGGTGCAGCTGCTGAGACTGCTGGTCGTGTTGCGCGAAGACGTGAAGTTGCCGGCAAAAGCGGAGCGCCCGACGGGCGCCGCCGTCGAGCAGCAGGCAGCCGCACGCGACATGGGTGCCGATTCGCTGTTCAATCGCCTGATCCGGCTTGTCGAAGGGTCGATCGCGCGCATACAGTTGCAGCAGGCCGTCGCGTTGCCGGCGGAAGAGGGCCAGCGCCAGGCATGGCAACTCGACCTGCCGATCCGGCTGCCGGGCGAGACCCACGAGGCGATGCTGCGTATCGAGCGTGACGACACCGGAAAGGCCGACGGCATGGCATCCACCTGGGCAGTCAACCTCGCCTTCCAGTTCGACACCATTGGGATACTGCAATGCCGTATTGCATTGGCGGGCGAACAGGTTTCGGCGACATTCTGGTGCGAACGTGGCGCGACCCATGAGCGCATGGAAAAGCGACTGCCGATTCTGCGCCAGGCGTTCGAGGCGCAGGGACTGCAGGTGATCCGCCTCGCCGGAGTACTCGGTGCGCCGCCGGAACCGCTGATCAAGGTACCGATCCCCGATTCGCTTCTGGACGAGCGTGCATGAGATGAAACGTGGAAGCCGAACCGTCAGCGGCCACAGCGACATCGCGGTCGCACTGCGCTACGACGGCAACGACGCACCAAGGGTCACGGCGAAAGGGGAACACCAGCTCGCTGACCGAATGATCGAAGCCGCGGAACAGGCCGGTGTCCCCTTGTATCCGGACCCGGAACTGGCGATGGTGCTGTCACAGGTCCCCCTCGGCGACGAGATCCCCGACAACCTTTACAGGGCGATCGCCGAGGTGATCGCTTTCGCTTACATCCTCGCCGGAAAATTCCCCGAAGGCTTCACACCACCGGACGCGGCCGCACCGCCCGAGCGTTGACCCATGGCGATGCGCAGACCTTGCACCTGACAGCATCAGGGGCCAGGTGAAAGGAAGGATAGAAGCCGACGATATGGCAAAGCTCCATATCGATACCCCCCACATTGGTGAAATCGCCTCGACTGTGCCGTGCGGCCTCGATGAATCTCCGCGTCCGGTCAGGTCGACGCGACAGCACCAGCAGCTCTGCCCAGTGATCTTCCCGTACAGACCGGTCCTGACTCTGCAGCCCAAGAAAACGCGGCAGCATCTTGCGTATCGCCGCATCTGCCTGCACCAGCGAAAGGGGATGCGGCAGATCCACCTCCAATGAATCGACAAACTGTTGCTGGCTGGGATGCAACAGATTCAGACTGTCTTTCGACAGCCCATCGACGTCGCGGGTAACGACCTGCATGAACCGGGGTGGACGAAAGCGCGCCTCTTCGTGACAGCTCCCTGATCGCAGCGGGACCTTCATTATGACCTCGGCCATGTCCTCAACCGCGATCGTTCCCAGGGGGTGGTCACCGTGACAGTCGAACGTCTGCCCGGTGAAATAGGTCACTGGGCACAGCTGCGCCTCGGGTACAAGTTCGACGGCCGCCGCATGCCGACCGCAGACCACGGGCACGCCGGCATGGCTGGCCTCGACCAGCACCCTTCCCAGGGTCTCGAGATTGGATGTGCTGGGAAACAACAGCACATCCATCTGCTCGTAGAGGGCCCAGATCTCTCCGTTGCTCCTTGTCGGAAGGTATCGAAAATACTCGCCCTGCCCCAGGTGCGCGGCGATTTTTCGCGAGATCACGGCCGGGTCGCAGCTGCCCGAATGTACATCGCCACAGGCCAGCAGCATGTAGGTACGATCAGCGTGTTCATTGAGGCGTATCAGCAGTTCGACAATGTCGTGGAAGTTCTTGTCTTCAGACAATCGGCCGATGTAACCGAGCACCAGCGGCTGTGATCGATCCGGAGACGGTCGCCTGGCCTGTGACGCAGGAAACCCCACGGTCAATGGATAGGCCTGAACCAGGGCGTGGTGCCGAAGATGCGGGAACAGCCTGTGACAGACCGCGCGTGTATAGACGCTGGCCACCAGCAAGGTGTCACTGGCACGAAGATACGGCTGACACAGATGCTCCTGGAGCAGGTAACCGCTCCATACCGCAGTACGGACATCGCGGATAATCGCGAAGTCCAGTCCGTGCTGTGCCCTGAGATAGAAATAGTAGTGAGCGTGTGGACCGACATTGGCAACGACCACATCGGTGTTCGAAAGGATCTCGACCGCGTAATCCGCATCACTGAGCAGGCGATTGAAGTCATGGAAGACGATATCGACGCCCGCGTGATCCTGCCTGCACAGGCTGGCGATGTTTTCGTGCGCGAGATTTACTCCGTCCTTCTGTCTCAGGTAGGGATCGGTGGCGTAATCGTGCAGGGTCAATCGCACTGTCCCGTTTGGACGCACCCCCCCTGCTTTGAGTGATGTTTGCAATCGACCTTACCCTGAGACCCCGCCAACAGAGTTCTATCGCCTTCCGGCCGGCCTTTCTTTAATCGATCGGCGGACGACCAGCAATGGTGCGGGATCGGATTACAGGAGAAATCTCGCGTCAACGATCGGCAGGCGTGTCCGCTCGAGTCAGCAGTTCCTGGACATCCAGTGTGCGAATGGCCTGCACCGCGATCTCCCAGCGACCTTCGGCACACAGGCCACTGATGCCAGCATCTTCATAGGCCTTCAGCGCAGCCTGAAGACAGGCGTCCCGGACCTTCTCGGCCATGCGACTACAGGCAAGGGAAAGGACAACGATCTCGGTCAGGGCAAAAAATGGAGGTTTCCGGCGTCGAGCGTTTCCATCGCCGCCTCGATGGCGAGATCCTCGCGGACCTGTGGTCGATCACGCACTCCGAACTCAATTCAGCCGGCGCCCCCGGCGAGTTCCCGGCCGGCAGCAATGCCTATCCCGACATGCCGACCCGCCCGATCGAGGTCAACGGCCGCAGCGTACTGACTGACAGCGAGGGCTACCTGGTCGACCCGGCCGAGTGGTCGGACGGATTCGCCAAGGCGCAGGCCCAACACGAAGGCCTTACGCTGGACGTGGAGCACTGGGCGGTGATCCGCTACCTGCGTCAGCACTATTCCAACCACGGACACCAGGCCAGGGTGCGCGACATGATCCGCCATTTCCGCGACATCTGGGGCCCGGAGAAAGGTTCCAGCCGCTATCTGAACAAGATCTTTCCCCGCGGCGGCCCGCAGAAACAGGGCAATCGCGTGGCCGGACTCCTGCGTACCAAGGGAGAGCACTGAGATTTTCGCTGCAGGCAGTGATCGCCGCGCAGTCATCGACCGTCAGGCGTGTTGCTGTTCTTCGCGCCCCAACTCACGCAGCCGTTCCACCGCCTGCTGCAGCACCTCGCTGTCGGCCTTGCGCGGAAACACCATGTAGGCCGGGTGCGGGAACTCCGGCGCCTCCTTCACCTGAAACAGGCGGCCTGCCCCGATCAACCCTCTCGCCATGCGGATCGGCAAAAAGCACGAGCCGCCATTGGCCAGGATCAGCTGCACCCCCAACCAACCGATATTGACCACCTGCGGCGGTCGCTCGAGGTCGGGATAGCTTTCCCGATGCCTGGCATAGAAGCCCGGCCCCCACTCCACGTAGACGTAGTCCTCGCCCGGCCAACGCGTATCCGGACGGGTGCTGACCATGACCAGCGTCTCGTCGAACAGATGCTCGACGATCAGTCCCGGCGCATGGCTCGGCGTATACATCACACCGATGTCCAGCGCCCCTTCGATCAGGCGCCGCATCAGGTCGTCTTCGAATCCGATCTCGCTGCTTATCGAGACATCGGGGGCACGCTCGCGCATCCTCCCGACCCAGTGCGGAAGGAAATCCTCCCATAAGGCGATTCGCCCGCCGATCCTGATCGATGCCCGAAAGCGGTTTGGCAGACCGACGTCGTAACGCGCCTGCTCGACGGTCAGTACCAGGGTCTTGGCATGTTGCAGGAAACGCTGGCCCGCTGGCGTGAGGCTGGCACCCGCACGGTTGCGGATGAACAGGCGTGTCCCCAGCTCGTTTTCGAGGTTCTGGACACGCGCACTGACGGTCGACTGGGTCACATGCAGTCGTTTGGCGGCCTCGAGAAAACTGCCGTGCGCGGCAATCGCAAGAAAGGTCTTCGCCTGATCGATGTCCATGTGTTTCTTTATACCATTTAATATCGATGATATCGATTTTTATAACAATTAAATATCGTTTGTTCAAATTCCAATGGCACCAATTTGTCGCATGCAACCACTATCCCCGGAGACACCCGTGGTCGATACATTGGCGACATTGCGACGATACCTCGGATTGGGCCACCAGCAGGCCAGCCACCTGGAGAAAGGCGTGTCCACTGTCGGCGGCATCGTCAGCATATTCGGTGTCATGCTGATCAGTCAGGCACAACTCGGCCTGACCGGCAGCGTCAGCATCATTTCCTCGATGGGCTCTTCTGCGGTGCTGCTGTTCGCGGTCCCGCACGGCCCGCTCTCACAACCCTGGTCGGTGCTCGGCGGGCACCTGGTGTCGGCCCTGATCGGTGTCGCCTGCGCCAAACTGATCCACCAGCCGATGCTGGCCGCCGCACTTGCCGTGGGGCTGGCGATCGGCGCGATGCACTACCTTCGCTGCATCCACCCGCCCGGTGGCGCAACGGCGCTGGCGGTTGTGATCGGGGGCGACAGCGTATACCGCCTCGGTTTTGAGTTCGTGTTGACGCCGGTGTTGCTCAACGCCATCACCATCCTGTTGGTCGCCGTGATGTTCAACTTCCCCTTCCCGTGGAGGCGCTATCCGGCGGCCTTGGCGCAACCTGCAGAGTCGGATACGCAACGCCACTGATGCAGCGATCGAGGATTCTCAACATGGACAACGATACCAAGAAGGCAAGCCCCCGGCGCGAGGACTATGAACGCGCCCTGTCGAGCATGAACACCTATATGGACATCGAGGTAAACGACCTGATGACGCTCGCCGAACGAGCACAGCAGTTCGCCATCCGACGCCTTACCGCTTCAATCGGCGTAACGCAGATCATGAGCCAGCCGGTTAGCGCAGTTTCACCACAGACAACGATGTCTGCAGCCGCACACATTTTGGTCGAACAACGCATCAGCGGCTTACCCGTCGTTGATGACGCCAACCGCTTGCTGGGGATCATCACAGAGGCCGATTTCCTGCGCGCCCTGGGCGTACCTGCGCACCATCCCACACACAGCATCTGGCAGACACTGGAATCCATGTTCAGCCACCTCGCCCACCACGCGGGCATGAAAGGACCGGATGACCCGGTCGCCGAGCACATGGTGCGCGAAGTGATCTGCGTCGGGGAGGAACAGGACGTCCACGACGTACTCGAAACCATGAAGCGGCACCGGGTCAAACGCGTCCTGGTGTGCGACGACGAAAAGCACGTGGCCGGCGTCATCACCCGCTCTGACCTGGTACGGATCTTTTTCGACCGCTACACGCAGAGCAGCGCGTTCAGTGGGCAAGAATCTGACTGAGAAACAACTTGGTCCGATCGGACTGCGGATTGTGGAAGAAGGCCTCGGGTTCATTCTGCTCGATGATCTCGCCGCCATCCATGAAGATCACCCGGTTGGCCACCGTCTTGGCAAAGCCCATCTCGTGGGTCACGCACAGCATGGTCATGCCGCTTTCCGCCAGCTCCACCATGGTGTCGAGCACTTCCTTGATCATCTCCGGGTCGAGTGCTGAAGTCGGCTCGTCGAACAACATGATGCTCGGATTCATACACAGGCTGCGGGCGATCGCAACGCGCTGCTGCTGGCCCCCTGACAATTGACCTGGATACTTCTTCGCCTGCTCGGGGATCTTGACCTTTTCCAGGTATCGCATCGCTACCTGCTCCGCCTCTTTGCGCGGCATCCTGCGTACCCAGATCGGCGCAAGGCAACAATTCTCCAGCACGGTCAGGTGCGGAAACAGATTGAAGTGCTGGAACACCATGCCCACCTCGCGGCGGATCTGGTCTATGTGCTTGATGTCGTCTGTCAGCTCCGTGCCATCGACGATGATCTGGCCTTCCTGGTGCTCCTCAAGGCGATTGATGCAGCGGATCATCGTCGACTTCCCGGAGCCGGACGGCCCGCAGATGACGATGCGCTCGCCCTTGGACACCGTCAGATTGATGTCCTTGAGCACGTGAAACTGGCCGTACCATTTGTGCACGTGCCGCAACTCGATCATCTGCGGCCCGGACGTGGCGGAATCGGGACGCGAGGTGTGGGCATCGGACATCTTGTACTCCGTGCGCTAGCGGGCGTGGCCGGTATGCAGTTTGCGTTCGAGCGCCAGGCTGTAACGCGACATGCTGAAACAGAAGACCCAATACACCAGGGCCGCGAACGTCAGCCCTTCGATGGCATAACCCAGCCAGTTCGGGTCGGCAAGCGCCGCCTGGATCATCGCCAGCATGTCGAACAGGCCGATGATCAACACCAGGGTCGTATCCTTGAACAGGGCAATAAAGGTATTCACGATCCCGGGGATCACCAGCTTCAAGGCCTGTGGCAGGATGATCAGCCCCATGCTCTGCCAGTAACTCAGGCCAAGCGCCTGCGCCGCCTCGTACTGCCCCTTCGGAATCGCCTGCAGACCGCTGCGTACAACCTCCGCCATATAAGCCGACTGGAACAGGGCGATACCGATCATTGCGCGCAGCAGCTTGTCGAAGTGCGTCCCTTCCGGGAGGAAAAGCGGGAGCATGACCGAGGACATGAACAACACCGTAATCAGCGGCACACCACGCCAGAACTCGATGAACACCACCGACAGTGATTTGACGATCGGCATGTGCGAGCGCCTGCCCAACGCAAGCACAACGCCCAGCGGCAATGATGCCGCCATGCCTACAGACGACAGAATCAGGGTCAGCGTCAGTCCCCCCCAACGGCTGGTCTCGACATATTCGAGCCCCAGCACACCGCCGGAAAACAACACGAATGCGATCACCGGGTAACCGAACAGCACGAACGGCACCAGCCAACGCTTCCATGGGAAGCGCTTGATGAACAGCGGGGTCATCAATACCACCAACAGCACCGCTGCCAGATTGATCCGCCAGTACTCGGTCTCCGGGTACAGACCGTACATGAACTGGTTCATACGCACGCCGACGAAGACCCAGCAGGCGCCACCGCTTTCACAAGCCTCGCGTGAAGTGCCGACCCAATCCGCATTGATCAGTGCCCAGCTGATCAGCGGTGGGATCGTCACGTATAGCAGGTAGACAGCACCCAGGGTCAACAGCGAGTTCAGCCAGGACGAAAACAGGTTGGCCCGCAGCCACGCGATCGCGCCGATGCTGGTCGACGGCGGTGGCAGATCCGGGTGTGGGACGTGGGTCGTCATGCCGTTACCTTTCGACCAGCTGATTGCGTTTGTTGTACCAGTTCATGAACAGCGAAATGACCAGGCTGATCAGCAGGTAGACCCCCATCGTCATCGCGATGACCTCGACCGCCTGGCCTGTCTGGTTGAGCGTCGTGCCGGCAAACACGTTGACCAGGTCAGGGTAGCCGATGGCCGTGGCCAGCGAGGAGTTTTTCGTCAGGTTCAGGTACTGGCTGGTGAGCTGCGGGATGATCACCCGCATTGCCTGCGGGATGATCACCAGCTTCAGTGTCACCCGTGGCCGCAATCCCAGCGCATACGCCGCTTCGGTCTGGCCGTGACTGACCGACTGGATGCCGGAGCGTACCGCCTCCGCGATGAATGCCGCAGTGTAGATGCTGAGCGCCAGCACGAGCGCCGCCAACTCGGGGATCACCTCCAGCCCACCACGGAAATTGAAGCCGCCCAGTACCGGGTAGTCCCAGTGCAGTGGCGAGCCGCTAACCCAGTACGTCAGCAGGGGCAGGCCGACGATCAACACGAATCCACTCAGACCGGCCGGAAACTGCTGCCCGCTCGCCTCCTGGCGCCTGCGTGCCCAGCGCGTCACCAGCACGGCACCGACGATCGCCACCAGCAGGGCCGCAACAACCAGTCCGAAGCCGTCCTCGACAATCGGCCTCGGCAGGAACAGACCGCGATTGTTGAGGAATACCGAATCGCCAACACTCAGGCTTTGCCGCGGCAGCGGCAGCGGGCGCAGCACGGCGAAATACCAGAACATGATCTGCAGCAGCAGCGGGATGTTGCGAAAGGTTTCGATATAGACGGTGGCGAGCCGCGCCACCAGCCAGTTGTGTGACAGTCGCGCAATCCCGATGAAGAACCCGAGGAAGGTTGCGAAGAAGATCCCCAGTGCCGCCACCAACAGCGTGTTGAGCAGGCCAACGACGAAAGTGCGGCCGTAGGTGTAGGTCTCGTCGTACGGAATCAGGCTCTGCAGGATGCCGAAACCGGCCGCGTTGTCGAGAAAACCGAAGCCGGTGGTGATTCCACGCTGCTCCATGTTCTGCAGCGTATTGCTCAGCAGGAAATTGCCAAACGCCAGGAGGCACAGGACCAGCAGGACCTGAAAGACGATCGCCCGGAAAGTGGGCTGACGCCAAAGCGGGACCTTTCCCGTCGAATCCTGAGAAGGATGCTCAGCGGCCATCGAGGTCAACGGATATCACGCTTGGGGACACCTGAGGCAGGTCCGGAGGTAGGGTCTTCGGACCTGCCAGACTGACGTCGTTCAGCGAACGGGCGGCGCGTACTGCAGGCCACCCTTGCTCCACAACGCATTCAGACCACGTGCGATGCCGAGTGCACTGCCCGCACCGACGTTGCGGTCGAAGGCCTCGCCGTAGTTACCCACCTGCTTGATGATGTTGTAGCCCCAGTCATCGGGGAGACCCATCCATTCACCCTTCACGCCCTCTACGCCAAGCAGACGACGTACGTTCGGGTTGGTGGAACTGGCCTTCATCTCATCGACGTTTGCCGAGGTCACACCGAGTTCTTCGGCGTTGACCATTGCATAAAGTGACCACTTGACGACGTTGAACCATTCGTCATCACCCTGGCGCACCACAGGCCCCAGCGGCTCCTTCGAGATGACTTCGGGCAACACGACGGCGCTCTTCGGGTCACTCAGCTTGATGCGCAGCGCATACAACTGCGACTGGTCTGATGTCAGCGCATCGCAACGACCGGCCTCGAATGCCTTGATCGTCTGATCCGACGTATCAAAGGTGATCGGCGTGTAGTTCATCTTGTTGCTGCGGAAATAATCGGCGAGGTTCAACTCAGTGGTCGTACCTGCCTGGATACAGAAAGAGGCGCCGTCCATCTCGAGCGCACTCTTCACACCGAGGTTCTTGGTGACCAGAAATCCCTGACCGTCGTAATAGTTGACACCGGTGAAGTTCAGGCCCAGCGAGGTATCGCGCGTGTAGGTCCAGGTGGTGTTGCGCGGCAGCATATCGATCTCGCCGGACTGCAGCGCGGTAAAGCGCTCCTTCGCCGTCAAGGGATTGTACTTGACCTTCTCCGCATCACCGAAGATCGCAGCGGCCACTGCACGACACATATCGACGTCGATACCGGTAAACCTGCCCTTGTCGTCAGCACTCGAGAAACCGGGCAACCCG
>JAGRHB010000249.1 GCA_020445245.1 Gammaproteobacteria bacterium | reverse complement strand
CGAACTCCGGCGCAGTGCAGTTGATGCAGGCGTAGCCACCGCGAATGCACGAACCCTCGCCGTTCCACAGCCGCGTGTTGCAGTCAGCATGTGCCTGGGTGCCCAGGCAGCCCATGTGCTCCATCAGACAACCGAGCTGCGACGGTGCCTGTGCGCTGGCCTTGTACTCGTAGTACTCGTTGCGTGGGCAACCATGGTGCACCAGCTGATCGGCGAAACTGCGCGGGCGCTGCAGGGTATCCAGATCGTCGATGCCGAATCCGGACCGGGCCAACGCCAGCAGGGTCTCGAGCACCCAGTTGGGATGCGTGGGGCAGCCCGCCACGTTGATCACCGGCAGTCCGGCACCGGAGCGATAGGCATCGCCCAACAGGCCACCGGGGTGGCTGCCGTCGTACTGCAGGCCACAGGCGTCGGCGGGATTCGAGCCGCTGGCAGTGATGCCACCAAACGCCGCGCAGCTTCCCACCGCGAGGGTGTAGCGGCTGCGTTGCGCCAGGTCGCGTACCCAGTCGATCATTGGCCGCGCGCTGCCGGCCAGCATGTGAAAGCGCCCGCTGCCGAAGGGCCCGCGCAGCATCGAGCCCTCGACACACAGCACGTCGACAGGCACCTCGCCATCGACCACCCGCTGCAGCAGACCCGTCACTTCATCACCGCTCGCCTCGCTCAGCGCCGGGTGCCATAGCAGACGGATACCGCCGAGTTCGAGGGTACTGATCAGGTCGGGGGACTCGGCGCACAACAGTGACATCGTGCAGCCACCGCAGCCACCGGACTGCAGCCACAGCACATCGAGCGCGTGGTTCACGCTGCGCCCTCCAGCGGCAGCAGCAGGGTGAACAATGCGCCACCCTGTACATGGTTGGCGGCTGTCAGCCTGCCGCCGTGTTCATTGACAATACCGTAGCTGATCGACAGCCCCAGCCCGGTACCCTGGCCCAGCGGCTTGGTGGTGAAGAAAGGATCGAATACGCGCACCAGATCATCCGGCGCAATCCCGGCACCGTTGTCGTGCACACGCACCCTGGCCCGGCCGTCGACGACGTCGACCCGCACCTCGATGCGCGGTCTGTCGATGTCGCGCAGCGCGTCGATCGCGTTCTGCACCAGGTTCATGAGCACCTGCTGCAACTGGCCCGGATGACCGTCGATCTGCAGCACGGCTGGCGCCTGGAGATCGACAAGAAGGTCCTGCCGCGCGCCCTTGGTGACCCAGTGCACCGCCGTCGCGACCACGTGCACCAGGTCGAAACGCGAGCGCTCACCGCTCTGTCCGGAGGAGAAGCGGCGCAGGTCCTGGACCAGGTCACGCACACGTTCCGCACCCTGCAGGGTGCCATCGAGCAGCGGCGCGATATCGGCGAGGATCTTCGGGACATGCAGCTCGTCGCGCAGCTGCCGCAGCTCATCGGGCAGCCCGGCTGCATCCACTGCAGCGAGATATCGCGCCAGCCGTTCGCGATAACGCGCCAGCGCATGGACGTTTCCGTAGACGAAACTGATCGGGTTGTTGAGTTCATGCGCCACGCCGGCCACCAGGCGACCCAGCGAGGCCATCTTTTCCGCATTGACCAGCTGCTGCTGCGCCTGCTGCAGTTCACTGTGGGCAAGGTGCAGGGCCTCGTAGGCGCGCCGCAACTCGCCCACGGGGCGGCCGATCAGCACCATGCCGACCCGCCGGCCGCGGGTGTCGTAGCGGCAGGTGCAGTTCATCGCCAGCGGGATCTTTTCACCTCGTCCGCACAGGGTGACCTCACAGTCACCGACGGCACCGGCGCGGATCTTCTCGACCAGCTGCCCGGCTAGGGGCTGACAATCACTGGTTAACAGGCTCTGAAACAGGCGCCCTTTCAAGGCCGCCTCGCTCTCGCCCGTCAGCGTCTCCATCGCCTTGTTGACCTGCTGGATGCGCCCCTTTGCATCACAAACGATCAGCACATCGGTCATCGATGCAAGGACGCTGGCGATGAACTGCTGAGCGGCCTCGAGCGAGCTGTTCTTTTCCTCCAGGTCGACCTGATAGCGCACCAGGTCGGCGTAGGTCTCGTCCATCTTGCGGATGACCTCGATCCACGCCGCATCCTGTGACGCACGTGCCTCGACCACCGGATCAGGCGCCAGCTCGCGCGACCGGCCGCCGGGCGGGTGCAGGGGCAATACCTTGTCTTCGGCCATGGCAGGGCCACCCGATGTACCTTGTACCGGTACAACTATACATGCACTCGAAGAAGGCGCGCGGCAGTCCGCCAGCGGCCCGCGACAAATATCTTGCCTATACTCACGACTCGAAACCCAATACTCACAACCCGGGTACCCCCAACGGATCGGCAGAGGCGGCAGTCTGGTGTCGGTTTCGATCACCGACGACCGGGTACGCAAGGCACAGGATCCCGATCGTGATCGAACCGCTCGCCGTTTTTCTCCGACATTCCCGCCCCGTCGGCATCGGCCTGCTGACCGGCGCCCTGCTGGCAGCCAGCGGCTGCAACCTGCTGCCCACGACCAGACAGGGACCGCTCCCCACGCCGGTCCCGTCTCCCCCGGTTGCCGAAGGCCGGCCGGCGGACGCCAATACCGGACAACTGCCTGCGCTGCTGTTCGCCCGCCACGGCACGACCGCCGGGTTTCGCTTCACGCCGGCGCCACAGCACGAGGTGGCGATCGAGACCGACCGCCAGGTGGGCGGCGACCTCACCTTCGACCGGGACACCGGCACGCTGCGTTACACGCCTGCGGCCGGCGACGTCGAAGAATTCACGCTGACGCTGCGAGCACAGGGGCCGCAGGGTCCTGCCACACTGGGCACGCTCGGCGTGGTGCCGGTTGCCGCGATCCCGGCCGAGACCCGTTTCATCGACAACGACCGGCCGGTGCCGAAGCTCCCTATCTACAACGACATCCGTATCTCGGCCGGCAAACACCAGCGATGGTTCAATGGGGTGGAGCGGACCACCCGCGCTGTCACGGCCTCCGGATTCGAAGTGCGATTCGATCCCGCGGACAAGCATGCGGAGCTGAACCGCTTTTCCGGTGCCGCCGATATCCACCGGCTCGACATCGAGGCCGACAGCGTGATCATCCGCGGCACGCTGCATCTGCCGCAGACCGAGGTGCATATCTCCGCGCGGCGCCTGGTGTTCGAAGACGCCGATCCCGACAACCCCGCCCGCATCGATACCTCGCCGCTGGCGTGGCCAAAAGCCGCCGGGGACGGCGATTCGCGCAACACGCCGTCGCCTGGCCAGCATGGCCTGAAAGCCGGTGACATCCACCTGCTGCTCGATCAGCTGGTCGCGGATGGCGGCACACGACTGATCATGAACGGCGGCAGGGGCCAGGACCCGGAACGCGGGCGCAAGGGAGACGACGGGAAGAGCGTGGCGTCGCGCACACACAAGATCAACAACCAGCGTTACGCCAATGTCGTGTATGTACAGACCCACCATG
>JAGRHB010000248.1 GCA_020445245.1 Gammaproteobacteria bacterium | reverse complement strand
ACAGCATACGCATGGGCTCCGCCGGCCCCTTGCCGTCGAGTTCCTGCAGCATCCTGCCGAGCAATGGCAGCCGATCGGCCTTCTTCGAGCTCTCGTGGGTCAGCTCGCTGGTCAGCTTCTCGACCGCGCGATCCGACGCCGCGTACAGCAGCCACATCGCCCTGACCAAAGCCTCATACTGCAGCCGCACCACGCTGAGCGCTGAGGTGAAGTTGCCGGCGGCGATCAGCAGTTTGGCACTCTCCGCGTGTTCGAACGCCACGCTGCACATGATCTTGCTGCATCGCGTCCTGTCGGCCTGGTCGAAAGTCTCGAGTTCCAGCAGCGGCGCCAGGGACTTCTCCAGCCCGCCCGAACGCCTCAGCAACGCTTGCAGTGGGTCGTGCTTGCCGTTCATTTTGCTGTTCTCACCGACATCTCGCTCCAATGATAACGCGAGGGCAGTCGTATCGAATCCTGTCGCTGGCACCCATTAGTCTTTTATTTCGCAGCTTGGCGGTGCTGCGCAAAGTTTTGCCGCCACTCACCGATAACCAGTTGCAACGACCCAGGCCACCCGGCCTGAATGTGCAGGACTGCGCCGTCATCCGCCGAATCGAGGCGCAGCGGGCTGGCCTGCCGACCTATTGCACAGGAGTGGTTCCGGTATGGCGCACATCGATGTCCCCCAGGTTCTGCAGATCATGGTGAAGAACAACGCCGCTGACGTGTTCATGTACACGGGCGCGAAGATTTCCATGAAGACACCGAAAGGGTTTGCGCAACTCGGCGAACCCCTGGAGCCCGGAGACGCCGAGCGCGCGATCCGCGAGATCCTGACCGATGAGAAGCTCAAGCACTTCGAAGAGAACGGCGAGGTCGATTTCTCCTTGTCCTACAGTGGGATCGGTCGCTTCCGTGGCAATGCATTCCGCCAGCGTGGCGAGGCATCGCTGGTATTGCGACATATCAACACCGATGTCCCGAACGTCGAGGGGCTCGGTATGCCCAAGGTCCTCGAAGACCTGGTCATGCAGCGAAATGGTCTGATCCTGGTGGTAGGCGCCACAGGATCGGGCAAGTCCACGACACTGGCGGCAATGATCGACCACCGCAACAGCAATGCCGGGGGGCATATTCTCACCCTCGAGGATCCGATCGAATACATGCACCTGCACAAGAAGTCGATCGTTGCACAACGCGAGATCGGCACCGACACGCTGTCGTTCAGCAGTGGGATGAAGGCGGCCCTGCGCGAATCACCGGACGTGATCCTGATGGGCGAGATCCGCGATCAGGACACCATGGAGTTCGCACTCAAGTTCGCCAATACCGGCCATCTGGCGCTGTCCACACTGCACGCGAACAACGCGATCACGACGATGGAACGTATCTTCGGGTTTTACCAGCAGGACGCGCTGGAACAGCAGGCCAAACGTGTCGCGCAGAATCTGCGTGCCATCATCTGCCAGCGGCTGGTTCCTGGAAAGGCCGGTGGCAAGGTGGCGGTGGTCGAGGTCCTGATCAACACCGGCTATATCGCCGATCTGATCGCCAAGCTCGAACTCGGCAGCATCAAAGATGCAATCGAGCGCGGAGCCCAGTACAAGATGCAGTCGTTCGACCAGCACCTCGTGAGCCTGTACCGCGAAGGCAGGATCACCGAGGAGACGGCGATCGAGTATGCCGACTCCGCGAGCAACGTGAAGATCCAGATAAAGACGGTTGACGCCGGCAAGAAACTCAGCTCCGCCGACTGGAGCAGCGGCCTGTCGCTGGAGCCGACGGATCGCGACGCAGGCAAGACTGACGATGTGGTCGCCCAGTTCGGAAAGCCCTGAGCGGTGCGGCCGCTACACGCCAGGCGGCTGTTCCACGACGCCGCAATGCACCACGCCCATCACCTCCCGCGTGATAGATTCCCCACCCAAAACGGTGCGGCGGGGCACCGTCATCAGTATGGGGTAAAGGCATGTCGGGACAGGGCATTCGACTCAGGATAGCAATCGGTATTTTCGGGACGCTGATGCTGTGCAGCGTCACACGCAGTGCCACGCTCCAGGGCAGCGAATGGACGCCTCTCAGTCTGCGTGAGGTGCGGTTGACCGCCGCCAGCCCGGTTTTCGTGCAATTTGCCAGCAAGGGCCGCCTGCTTGGATTCGGCGGCTGTAACCGCCTGTTTGCCGACTACCAGATCAGCGCTGGGAACACCATCTTCATCGGCCCGGTGGCGGCGACGCGCATGGCCTGCGAAGAGGATGTCCTGGCGTTCGAGGCCGAATTCGCGGCGGCGCTGGAGCATGCCCGTACCTACCTCCGGCAGCAGACGCGGCTCACGCTGTTCGATAGCGCCGGCACCCCGATCCTGGAGCTGCGCCAGACCGACTGGGACTGAGTTCCCGCGGGCCACTGGAGGGCCGTGGTGGCCTGACTATACTTGTCCCCACACCTCCTCACAGGGACTTGATCGATGCCTCCCCGCAAGAATTCGCACGGCGCACCATCCTTTCCGATGACGGCCGTGCAGGACGTCCCCGACCTGCGCGACTGGCCCTTCGAGCCTTCACTTGTCCAACTGCGTCGATACGTGACCCCGCCGCGCGGCCTGACTATCCTCGACCAGCAACAGGAGGGCGCCTGCACGGGTTTTGGGCTGGCGGCGGTGATCAACCTGCTGAACGAGCGCCGCGGCAGACGCGCCCGGGTCAGCCCGCGCATGCTGTACGAGATGGCCAGGCTGCACGACGAATGGCCCGGTGAGGAATACGCGGGGTCGAGTTGTCGCGGCGCGATCAAGGGCTGGTACAACATGGGCGTCTGCGGCGACGCCAAGTGGCCCTATACCGCCGGCAAGCCAGGCTCGCTGACCGTGGATCGGGCCAAGGATGCACGCGCCAACACCATCGGTGCCTACTACCGGGTGCAGCCCAGCATTGCCGACTTCCATGCCGCGATCAACGAGGGCGGCGCCGTGTTCTGCTCGGCCACCACACATGGCGGATGGATGCGTCCCGACAAGCGTACCGGCACCATCCCCCATATCAAGGAAGAGCAGGGTGGTCACGCCTTCGCCATCGTCGGCTACAACAGCAAGGGTTTCTGGGTGCAGAACTCCTGGGGCAAGGCCTGGGGCAAAGCGGGCCTGGGGCTATGGCAGTACGAAGACTGGCTGCAGAACGTGATGGACGCCTGGGTGTTCAGCCTCGCGCTGCCGACCCCGCAGATCTGGCACCTGCCGCCGGCCAGCGAGCGCAATCGCAGCGGTATCGTGGCCAGGCCGAGACCGGCGCGCAGCGAGATCGCCGGGCATTTCATCCATGTCGATGACGGTGATTTTCACGACAAGGGGCGTTATTGGAGCAACGCCGAAGACGTCAGTGCCACTGCCGGGCTGGTGGCCGGCAGCAAACAGAAATACCAGCATCTGCTGTTGTATGCACACGGCGGGCTCAATTCGCCGACCGACTCGGCACGTCGCAT
>JAGRHB010000247.1 GCA_020445245.1 Gammaproteobacteria bacterium | reverse complement strand
GAGGCGCATGGCATTCATTTCCTGGATGCACCGGTATCCGGCGGCAAAGAGGGCGCCGAAAAGGCGACCATGGTGATGATGATCGGCGGTGACCGAGCGGTCCTCGACCAGATCATGCCCGCGCTGAACGCGATCAGCCGCAAGGTCGTACATATGGGCCCCGTCGGCAGCGGCCAGGCGACCAAGGCGGTCAACCAGATCATGTGCGCAGGCATCAACCAGGCCGTCACCGAGGCACTCGCGTTCGGCCAGCACCAGGGACTGGACATGGACAAGGTGGTCGACGTCGTCAGCAGTGGCGCCGCCGGCAACTGGTTTGTCGAACACCGTGGCCGCAACATGACCCGTGGCATCTTCGAGCCGGGATTCCGCCTTGCCCTGCACCACAAGGACCTCAAGATCTGCCAGGCGATGCTGGCGGCCGAACAGGTACAGCTGCCGATGGTCGAGATGACGCTGGTGCAATATGAGCGATTGATGGCGCAGGGGTACGGCGACGAGGACATCTCGGCCCTTTACCGCGCCAAGCGCCCGCTTTTCGGCGAGGACGCCTAGCCCCCGGCGCATGAACGACCTCAATCCGAGCCAACGCGAGGCCGTCCGTCACCTCGAAGGGCCGCTATTGGTGCTCGCCGGCGCGGGTTCCGGCAAGACCCGCGTGATCACCGCCAAGATCGCACACCTGATCGAACAGGGCGGCATTGCGGCGCGTCACATCACCGCGGTCACATTCACCAACAAGGCCGCACGCGAGATGAAGGGACGCGTGGGAAAGCTGCTCGATGCACAAGCCGGGCGCGGCCTGAGCATCTCAACCTTCCACACCCTCGGACTCAACATCCTGCGTCGCGAACTCAAGGCCGCCGGCCTGCGCGCCGGCTTCAGTATCTTCGACGAGCAGGACGTCGAGCAGTTGCTGCGTGAACTGACGAAAAAGAACGAAGCGGACAAGGACACGCTGCAACGTGCACGCTGGCAGATCTCTGCATGGAAAAACGACCTGATCGACCCGGATGCCGCTCAGGGCTCCGCGTCCAACGAATTCGAGAGTTTCTACGCCGCACTGTACGGCGCCTACCAGCGAGCGCTGCGTGTCTACAACGCCGTGGATTTCGACGACCTGATACTACTGCCGGTCAGCCTGCTGCGCAGTGACCCGGCGCTGCGCGAGCGCTGGCAGAACCGCATTCGCTACATGCTGGTCGACGAATACCAGGACACCAACGGCGCTCAGTATGAACTGGTCAAGCTGCTGGTAGGGGTGCGGGGCGCACTGACGGTGGTCGGCGACGACGATCAGTCGATCTACGCCTGGCGCGGTGCGCGGCCGGAGAACCTGGCGCGCCTGCGCGACGATTTTCCGCACCTCCACGTGATCAAACTGGAGCAGAATTACCGCTCCACCGGGCGAATCCTGCGCGCCGCCAATACGCTGATCGCCAACAATGAACACGTCTTCGAGAAACGCCTGTGGAGTGAACTCGGCCCCGGCGAACTGCTGCGCGTGGTCAACTGCCGCGATGAGGAGGACGAGGCAGAGCGGGTGATCAGCGAGATCATCCAGCAGCGGTTCAACAGTGGGGCGCCGTACAGCAGCTTTGCCATCCTGTACCGCGGCAATCACCAGGCCAGGCCGTTCGAGAAGGCATTGCGCACGCAGAACATCCCGTACTTCATCAGTGGCGGCACATCGTTCTTCTCGCGCAGTGAAGTCAAGGACGTGATGGCCTACCTGCGCCTGATCGTCAACCCGAACGACGACAGTGCCTTCCTGCGCATCATCAACACCCCGCGGCGTGAGATCGGAACCAGCACGCTGGAGACACTGTCGCACTACGCGGCGGAGCGCCGTTGCTCACTGTTCCAGGCAATCGACGAACTGGCGCTGGGCGAACGCCTGAAAGCGCGGCCCCTGTCGCGCCTGCGGGAATTTTCGGCTTGGCTGGGCAGTATGGGACGGGGCAGCGAGGACTCACCGGTCGAGACCGTGAGGCAGCTGCTCAACGACCTGGACTATCGCGACTGGATCGAGCAGACCAGCGGCAGCGACAAGGCCGCGGAACGCCGCTGGGAAAATGTCGAGGACCTGATCGGATGGCTGGAGAAGCTTCGCGCCGACGAGCAGAAGGGCGGGAGTCTCGGCCACATGGTCAACCACCTCTCGCTGATGGACATTCTCGAGCGCCAGGACGAGGAAGACAGCGGCGATCGGGTCGTATTGATGACATTGCACGGCGCCAAGGGCCTGGAGTTTCCGCACGTCTTCCTGGTTGGCATGGAGGAGGATCTGCTGCCACACCGCAGTAGCATCGAGGAGGACAACATCGCTGAGGAGCGGCGTCTTGCCTACGTCGGGGTGACCCGCGCCCAACGCACGCTGGTGATGACCTGCGCCGAGCGCAGGCGGCGTGCCGGCGAACTGGTGCGCTGCGAACCCAGCCGTTTCCTGCAGGAACTCCCGGACGATGACCTGAAATGGGAGGGTCGTGGTGCCACGCTGTCCACGGAAGAAAAGCAGGCGCGCGGCAAGGCCAGCCTTGCCGGCCTCAAGGCGATGCTGGGCGCCTGAAGCATCCCCTGACAACCGAGCAGGGGCGCGTCCAGCATACCGGCACCAGGCGAAAAAAAGCCCGGCACCTGGCCGGGCTTCATGCGTTTCGTTTCGTCGAACCGGGCGGTTATTGCGCCTCGCTGACCAGGTAGGCGACAGCGGCAGCGATGTCGGCATCCGACAGGTCCATGCGTCCACCCTTGGGCGGCATCGCGTTCTTGCCTTTCAGGGCGCTGTTCGTCAGCGCCTCCATGCCCTGTTCGAGACGTGGCGCCCAGGCAGCCTTGTCGCCGCGCTTGGGCGCACCGGCAGCACCGGTGTCGTGACACACAAAACAGGCGGCACCGTACACAGCCTTGCCCTTGGCGAGATCAGCTGCCGGTGCAGCCTCCGGTGCGGCGGACTCTGGCATCACCGCTGCCACCGCGGAAGCGGCGACATCCATTGCGCTGCTCGCCATTTCTTTGACCGCCTCGACCGGGCCGGCCGGTGCCGGCTCGGCGCTGCCGGTAGCGGCCAGGTCGACGCCGCTCTGGGTGAGCATGTTCTCCACAGCTGCACGGATTTCGGCATCGCTGACCATGGCACCCCCCTTCGGCGGCATGCCCCCCTTGCCCTTGATCGCACTCGCAGTCAGGCCGTCGAGGCCGCTTGCCGCCTGCAGCCGTGGTTCCCACGCGGCCTTGTCGCCGATCTTCGGTGCGCCCAGCACCCCGGTACCGTGGCACGCAAAACAGGCGGAGGCGACGATATCGGCACCGCTCTTGGGCGCCGCCGGCGCTGCGTTGGCAACCGCGACATCAACCTTGCCTACCGGCTTGATGCGCTCGGCGACTGCTGCACGCTGCCGCGGATCTTCACCCCGATCCTCTTCCACCGAGCCGATGATCTGATTGGCGGCAATCAGGATGATGGCGGTGAAGGCAAGCAACGCCCCCAGAATCACCA
>JAGRHB010000246.1 GCA_020445245.1 Gammaproteobacteria bacterium | reverse complement strand
GTCTTCGGCGGCGAACTGCACACGGGCGGCCTGCAGCAGCACGGCTGCGTTCCGGTCAGAGAACAGCGCCACCGTATTCACCGCGGTGTCAGACCAGTGGCCGCGGTAATGTGGTCGTGCAATGAACACGCGCCCGTGTTCGCTCGCATAGTCCCGAAAAACTGCGGCCACCGGAAACTCGACGTCTCCAGCGGGCGTCGGCAGGCGTAGCGAATCGCCTGCCCGCAGTTGCAGGCGGTTTGCAAAGGGTTCCGAGATCAGCAACTCGCCGCGGTCGAAGCGCTGCCATACATCACCATCCGCCTGCGCGACGAATCGGAAGCCCGTGCGGGACCGCGGCGCCAGGTCTGCGGCGACCAGTGTGATGTGCCGGTTGTCGCTGTATAGCGACCGGTTGCGATAGAGGCTTGCCGCGCTCACCGGCGCCAGTCGCGGTGCCTGGGTGACGATAGATTGCGGCAAGGTGGCGCCGTCAGCGAAGGCCTCCGAGGCGATGTACAGGTCGGCGCTGAGCAGGTCGCCCAGCCACTCGCCGACGGCACCCCGCATGCTCTCGACCATCACCGCAACACCGACGCTGGCGCTCAGGGCCACCATCAGGGCGGCGGCCGCGGTGCCCAGACGCGACAGATGGCGATCGAGGTCGCGCACGGCCATCCGCCAGATGCCGTCCAGCGGAAGACGGTCGAGCGCCTGGTGCAGCAGGCGCAGCGCCAGCGGGGTCAGCAGGGCGGCACCCAGCAGCATCACGAAAAGCCCGGCGAACCCGGTGAGCACGCCGCCTGGAACCTCGAACGCCAGCAGCAGGCCGAGGGGCATCAATATGCCCCCGGCGATGACGAGACGCGGCAGCCTTTGCCGGATCGATTGCTCCAGCGCGGCGCGCGACAGCGTGGTGAGCGGCGGCGTGCGCGCAGCCTGTGCTGCCGGGAACCAGGCCGCCAGCACGGTGCCGCCGAGGCCGAGCAGGGCGCCCTTGGCCAGCGACCAGGTGTTCAGCCGCAGGGCGTCTGCGGGTACGTCGTAGTACAGCTCGCTGACGGTGGCGGCCACCAGCGTGGTCAGGCCCTGGCCGAGTGCAATGCCCAGCAGGCTGCCGAGCAGCGTGCCGAAGATGCCCAGCACGACGGCCTCGGCGACGATCAGGTGATGGATCTGGGTGTCAGTGACGCCGAGCGCACGCAGGCGTCCCATCAGGTTGCGGCGCTGTACGATCGACAGGCTCAAGGCGTTGAAGATCAGAAATGCGCCGACCAGCAGCGCGAGCAGGCTCATCGCGGTCAGGTTCAGCTCAAACGCCGCGGACAGTCCGACGATGCCCTGGGTCTGTTCATCCACGCTGAGCAGTCGGGCCCAGCCGGGCAGGCGTTCTTTCAGCCATGCCTCTGCCGTGGCGTCGAGTATGAGGTCGATGTGGCTGATGTTTCCGTGCATTGCACTAAGGGCTTGCGCAGTGGCGATGTCGGTCACCAGCAGGTCACGGCTGGCCGGCGAATCGTCGTCATCGATGTCGAGGATCTCGAGCACAGCGGGCCGGCCCTGATGGTGGATCTTCAGCGCATTGCCGATGGTCACGCCGAGGTGATCGGCCGCAGAGGTGCTGAGTACCGCGACGCCCGGCCGTGTCAGCCAGGTCCGCAGCCCGTCGGAGCCGGTGATTGTGCTGCCCATGTCGCGGCGCATGGGACCCTCGGCAAACAGGTCGATGCCAACCAGCCGAAACCTTTCCTGCGACCCTTCGACGTGTACACGGGTGCTGATCACAGGTGCCATAGGCGGATGCCCGGGTGTCGTGAGCAGCGCCGTGTACAGGGACTGCGGCAGGTAACCCTGAGTGCCTATCAGCCGATGCGTGGCGGCACCGCGCAACTGACTGACCGAGTGCGCGAACGAAGCACTGGCCGCGGCATTGGCGAGATCGACGGCCACCACCACGGCGACGCCCATCATGACACCGGCCAGCATCAGCGCCGCCTGCCAGCGCTGCCGTGTGTGGTGGCGCAGGCCGGCGCGCAACAGCAGTGGAGAGACAAAGTGGTGGATCACGCGGCGTGGATCCCACCATGCCGCAGGTACAGCACGCGGTCAGCCGCTGCTGCCACCAGCGGGCTGTGCGTGACCACCAGCAGGGTCGCGTCGTGATGCCGCGCCATGTCGCTGAGCAGGCCGAACACCTGACGCCCGGTGTCCTCGTCGAGGTTGCCGGTCGGCTCGTCGGCGAGCAGGATCTTCGGCCGATGGGCGAGCGCCCTGGCGACAGCGATGCGCTGTTGCTCGCCACCGGAGAGTGTCTCCGGGTAACGATCCGCCACGGCCGGCAGACCGACCTGGCCGAGTAGCTGCTGCGCCCGCTGCCGTGCCTGACGCGCGTCGGTATCGAGCAGCACCATCGGCAGCCGGACGTTCTCGCCGACTGTCAGCGTCGGGATCAGGTTGAAAAACTGGAACACGAAACCGATGTCGCGACGGCGCAGCAGCGTACGCCCCGGCTCACCGACGGCATGGACGTCGATGCCGTCGATGCGGACACTGCCGGTGTCCGGGGTGTCGATGCCGCTGATCAGGTTCAGCAGTGTGGTCTTTCCGCTGCCACTGGCGCCCAGAATTGCAACCACCTCGCCGCGCCCGGCAGTCAGGTTCAGATCGTCGAACACGGTTTGCCGGTGAGCGCCGGAGCAGAAGCGCCGGCTCAGGCCGGTCACCTGAAGGACACGGTGGTCGTCGGCATCGGGAGATCGGTCTGCGTTGTTCAGGGGTCCGCCCATGCGTGAAGTTTACTGTCTGTGAAAGTGTAGGCCGCCACCCCGGGGCCGAGATGGCGGTTGCCAGGGGGCTGTGTCCACTCTGCCGGACGGCTGCCAGATGCGAATGATTCTCCGCTGTGTCTCTGATCAGAAATAATTCGTTAAACCTTACGTTTGGCGTATTGAATTCCGCTGTCGTGCGCCCACAATACCTGAGCAAATAGCTAGGAAATTAGACGGACTATGAGCTCGACATCAAAACAGGTGGATGCACTGGTCGAACGCGGCTACGAGCACGGTTTCGTTACCGACATCGAGACCGACGTCATACCGCCGGGCCTCGACGAAGATGTCATCCGCTTCATCTCGCAGCGTAAACAGGAACCCGAGTGGGTGCTCGAATATCGCCTGAAGGCGTTTCGGCACTGGCTGGAGATGACACCGCCGGCATGGTCATCAGTGCACTATCCGCAGATCGACTTCCAGGCGATCTCGTATTTCGCTGCGCCGACGAAGAAACCGGTGCTTGAGAGCCTGGACCAGGTCGATCCGGAGTTGCTGCGGACCTACGAGAAACTCGGCATCCCGCTGGAGGAGCAGAAGGCGCTGTCGGGCGTGGCCGTCGACGCGGTGTTCGACAGCGTCTCGGTGGCCACCACCTTCCGCAAGAACCTGGCGGATGCCGGGGTGATCTTCTGCTCGATCTCGGAGGCGGCGCGTGAGCACCCCGAGCTGTTGCGCGAGTACCTGGGTTCAGTGGTGCCGCACA
>JAGRHB010000245.1 GCA_020445245.1 Gammaproteobacteria bacterium | reverse complement strand
GACCCTGTCGGCGGTGTCCGGCGCAGGCAGCAGGTCGGCATAACGCGCTATCAGCCGCTCGCCGGCCTCGATCGACTCGCGCAACTCGCGGCTGTCAGGCAAGGGGGCGCTGACGATGTCCTGCTCGAGTTCGACCTGGCCGGTCGCCGCCAGCGCCTCGAGCGCATAGACGATCTGCTCACGTGGCACGCAGGTCACGAACCAGCGTGTGGCTTTCCGGGACAGGCTCACTTCGTTCGGGCGCAGGACAGGAGTACGTAGGGATACTGTATTACTTTTGTCGCCCCGGTAACCGTGGTGTTTCAGCCGGCGGGCGGCGCATCGCGCCGCCGCCGGTCAGCCGCGTGCACTCCCGGCCGAGGGCTGCGCAGGCTGCCAGAGATCGAACACCAGCGACCGCAGCGCATCGATCATCGGCTCGCCGGCGCGCTGCCGCTGCACGGCGAAGCACAGGCTGATCGCCGGGGTGTCGCCGCTCCAGCAAAGACCATCACCGGCCGCCTGCAGCCGTTCGGCGTCGTCTGCGCGCAGCAGCGAGAGGCCCGCGCCGGCGCGGATCAGCTCACGTACGGCGTCTTCACTGTCACAGTAGGCGACCCGCCGGGGCGTGCTCTCCAGGTCACCGAGTACGGTTTGCATCAGCTGGTAGAAGGGACAGGAGTCAGAGGTATAGACCCAGGGCATCTGCGTGAGCTGCTCAGGCGAGGCCGTGGCGATGCGATCCTGCCAGGCGTACGGTCCGACGATGCGCATCGGCACCTCGGCCAGCTCCCAGGTCGCCAGATCGGCAACATGACAGGGCCCGAAGAAAAATCCGCCATCGAGCACGCCGCGGCGGATGTCCGGCAGGATCTGTGCGGTCATGCTCTGCATGAAATGCGGGCTGACCCTGGGGTGGTGTGTCTGCAGCGACCGGTGAAGCTCGCCGATGCGCATGAACTCGAAATCGGTGTGAACGCCGATGCGTACCTCCCCGACCAGTTCCTGCTGCAGTTGCTGCGCCTGATTCTTCAGCTGCGCCGCGGCGTCCAGCGTGCTCATTGCATGGTCGTACAGCAGACGTCCCTTGGCGGTCAGCTGCATACCGCGGGCGCTGCGTTCGAAAAGCGTCACCCCGAGTTCGTCTTCCAGCGCCTTGATCTGCGCACTGATCGCCGGCTGGCTGGTGAACAGCAGTTCCGCGGCACGGGTCAATGAGCCCTCATCCGCTATCCGCACGAAGGTATTGAGTTGATAGAGCTCCATCGGACCGTCTCCTGGTGTGCATGGCCTACAGCTGAATTGAAGCAGATCACCGGTTGCCGTGCCCTTCGCCATTTCCGATCGCCGCCTTCCAAACATACGATTGGTCGGGCGCTGCCTGGCGTCCTAGGTTTTCGTTACCGGACGACAGGCGGAGGTAACGATGGACCAGGTTCAGATCGGATGGCCAGCGGTGGCTGGTGTGGCGGAGGGGAAGGCGCGACGGGACGGGAAGGCCGATGCCGCATCACGCCTGCGGCGCTGTCTTGTATTGGCGATCCAGCGCCGGCGTCAGCGGCTTGCGCTGTCGCGGCTCGACCGGCACCTGCTGGATGACATCGGGCTGACGTCGGAGCAGGCACTCGAAGAGGCGCGAAAGCCGTTCTGGCGCAGATAAATAACGGTAGGCAGAGGCATCGGCGAGGCGTATAAAGCGCCGTCCCGATGCACTGGAGTCCCACCGATTGAACGCCCTGGCCAGCACGCTGGAACCCACAGACGGTGACGTCTTCGAGCGCATCGCGCAGGCGATCGGGCGGCACGGATACGCGGTCATGGACGCCGTCGTGCCGCCGGCATTGCTCGACAGCCTGTTCGTGCACCTGTGCAACCTGCCCGGGGAGGCGCTGACCCGGGCCGGGGTCGGGCGCGAGGACGACCACCAGCTCAACCGATTCGTGCGCAGCGATGAGACGTGCTGGCTGGAGCCTGGCGAAGCAGTTGCCGACGCATTTCTCGGCTGGATGGAGCAGCTGCGCCTCGGCATCAACCGCTGGCTGTTCCTCGGCCTGTTCGACTACGAAGCGCACTATGCGCGTTATTCTCCGGGCGCCTTCTACCGCAGGCACAGGGATGCGTTTGCCGGTGGCGACAGCAACCGCGTGCTGTCCACCGTGCTGTACCTCAATCCTTCCTGGATGCCCGAGGACGGTGGCGAAATGCTGCTGTATGCGGACGATGAGCTGAGGATTGTCGAGCGTGTGCAGCCGCTGTACGGTCGCCTGGCTGTGTTTCTCAGCGAAGACTTTCCGCACGAAGTCCTGCCGACCAGGCGCACGCGCTACAGCATCGCCGGCTGGTTCCGTGTCAATGGTTCGCTGGGCGGGCAGATCGATCCGCCGCGCTGAGGGCGCATCGCGCGGCGACGCCGCCGATCAGTCGGCCAGCAGTTCCCGCAGGCGCCCGGTATCGACGCGATAACGGTGGTTGCCCAACTCGGTCAGCAGGCGCTGACGTTTGAATTCGGCGATCGTGCGGCTGGCCGTCTCGGTGGTAATGCCGAGCATCGCGCCGAGGTCTTCGCGGCCGAACAGGATGCACTCGGGATTCGCATCGTCGTGAACCAGGCGCAGCAACAGCCGCGCGATGCGCTGACGCGCCGGGCCGGTCGACAGCTCGGTCAGCCAGGCATCCGCCTCGCTCAACGCGCGGTGCCAGCGTTTCAACAGCTCCACGTGCAGGTCGGGATTCTCCTTGCTCAGCGCCTGCACCGTGCTCGCCGGCAGGCAGCACACCTCGGTAGGCTGCATCACGATGGCATCGTGTTCATAGGGTTTGCCAAGCAGTGCTTCCAGCCCGGTCACATCGGCGGTATTCACCAGCCGGACGATGCGTTGTGCCCCGTCCGGCAGGTATTGCACGAGTTTGACCACACCGCTGCGGATGGTGAACATGCGGTCGCCGGCATCGCCGGCCCGGTAGAGCGCCTGGCCGGGCTGCAGTACAAACTGGTTGATCGGGTGGTGGATCTTCTCGAAATCGGACTCGCGCAGGCCGGCGAAAAGCACGGATTCGCGCAGCGTGCATTGTTTGCAGTCCGCCTCGCCAGACCATGCCTCTTTGAACGGGACCCGGATATTCATCGGCGCAGTTTAGCGATTTAGCGGATGCGGGAATACGCCTGTGTTGTGAAGTAGATGCCGCGGCGGCCGGTTTGTGACAGGATGCCGCCCCCATGGCACTGCTTACCCTGCGAAATCTCCACCTCAGCTACGGTGACCCGGCGCTGATCGATGGTATCGATCTGTCGATCGAGCCCGGTGACCGCATCTGCCTGCTCGGGCGCAACGGCGAGGGCAAATCGACGCTGCTGAGGCTGATCGCCGGCGACCTGAAAGCCGACGAAGGCGAGCGCGTGGTGGCCCAGGGTGCGCGCATCGCGCGCCTGACCCAGGAGGTGCCGGAGGCCCTGCATGGCAGCGTGTTCGAGGTGGTCGCCGACGGTGCCGGCGAGACCGGCGCGCTGATCAAGCAGTACCACGCGGCCAGCCATGCGCTGGCCG
>JAGRHB010000244.1 GCA_020445245.1 Gammaproteobacteria bacterium | reverse complement strand
CCACCTGAGGCGCGGTTACCGGCTCACAGAGGTATCGAATCCGCGGATTACGCATGAGATTGGTCGCTTGCAGCGTTCGCCGAACGCATTTCGCGCCTTGATGGCGCGATCCGAACCATATCTGCATTACATACTCAACGAAATCGAAAAGGCTGGACTGCCTGCCGAGCTGGCGCTGCTGCCGGCCATCGAGAGTGGCTTTCAGGCACACGTCTATTCGCCGAACGGCGCGGCCGGCCTGTGGCAGTTCATGCCGGCAACCGGGAGCATGCTGGGGCTCGAGCAGGATTGGTGGTTCGACAAAAGGCGCTCGGTCAGGGAATCGACCCGATCGGCAATCACCTACCTGTCGCAACTCAACAAGCAGTTTTCCGGCGACTGGCTGTTGACGCTGGCCGCCTACAATGCCGGTGCCGGGACCGTCGCGCGCGCCATTGCGCAGGCGAACCGTCACGGTGACAACCCGGACTTCTGGTCACTCGACCTGCCCGGTGAAACCGATCGATATGTCCCTCGCCTGCTGGCACTGGCCACCGTCGTTGCAGACCCCGAGGCCTATGGCCTCGATCTTCCCGAGATCGACAACCAACCTTACTTCGCCTCTGCACGCACGCATGGCCAGATCGACCTGAACATCGCTGCCGACCTTGCGGATATGCCGGTCGAAGACCTGCTGGCGCTCAATGCCGGCCACAAGCGCTGGGCGAGCCGGCCGGATGGACCCCACGAGTTGTTGCTGCCGATCGACAGGGTGGCTGCATTTGAACAGGCAGTGGCGGCCCTTCCGGCCACGGGGCGTCTTCGATGGCAACATCACACGATACGCGCCGGTGACAGCCTCAGTCGCATAGCACGCCAGTATGGTGTCACAGTGGATGCCATCGCACGCTCCAACGGCCTGAAAGACACGCGCATCCGTGCCGGTCGCGATCTCCTGATACCTCTGTCGGATTCCGTGACGTTGGCAGACAGCGGTTCGATCGGCCACGCGAAACAGCGAATGCACTATCGCGTCCGCAAAGGGGACTCGCTGTACACCATCGCGCGGCGGTTCCAGGTGTCGGTCGCCGACCTGAAACGTTGGAACCGCGTCGGTCGTTATATCCAGCCCGGCGAAAAGATCACTGTATTCATCGATCCGGACGCCTAGCGGTCCCGGGCCTCCACAAGCCAGCAGCTCACGCGTCTGCCCGGAACAACCTCAACTGCCTCAGGATAGCGCTCGCGACAGATCGCGCCCGCATGCGGACAGCGCGGATGGAAATGGCAGCCCTCCGGCGGATCACTCGGCGACGGCATATCCCCTTCCAGGCGGATCACTTCGCGATGATGGGCCGGATCAGCAACCGGTACCGCACTGAGCAATGCAGTGGTATAGGGATGCAAAGGTTCCTGCAGCACGCTGTCGACGTCACCGTATTCCACGATACGGCCGAGATACATCACCGCCACCTCGTGTGCCAGGTAGGCAACAACCGAGATGTTGTGCGTGATGAAAAGGTAGGAAAGGCCCAGTTCCGCCTGCAGATCCTTGAGCAGATTGAGCACCTGCGCCTGCACCGAGACATCCAGGGCGCTGGTGGGTTCATCGCATACGATCAGGCGCGGCTTGAGCGCCAGCGAGCGCGCGATGGCAATGCGCTGACGCTGCCCCCCGGAGAACTCGTGCGGATAACGGTCGGCGGCGTTCGGCCGCATGCCGACCTGGTCCAGCAGCTTTTCCACCAGTACCCTGCGTTGTGCGCGATTGCCGCCAAGACCCTGTGCCACCAGGCCCTCGGCGATGATGTCCTCGACCAGCATGCGTGGGTTCATCGACGACGCAGGATCCTGGAAGATGATCTGAAACTCACGCCGCAGGCGACGCAGTTCACGGCCTCTGACCCCGGCCAGATCGACGCCATCGAACAGCACCCGGCCGGCGGTCGGCCCCGGCAGCTGCAATATCGCCTTGCCGACCGTCGTCTTGCCGCAACCGGACTCACCCACCAGTGCAACGGTACGCCCGGTGGCGATCGCAAGATCGACACCGTCCACCGCCTTGACATATCCGACTACCCGCCGCAGGACCCCGGCGTGTATCGGGAAATGCACCTTCAACTGCTCGACCTGCAGGAGCTGACCGGCGTCCTGCCTGTCCGCCGGCCGGCCGGCCACCGCGGCAACCGCAAGATCCGGCATCTGTGCCGGAGCCAGATGACAGCGGTAGCCGTCTTGCGGCGCACCGCGCCAGGGCGGCAGGCTGCTGCGGCAGGCATCATGAACCAGCTCGCAGCGATCGGCGAAACGGCAACTGTCGAAAGCCTGATCGAGTGCCGGCACTATGCCCGGTATCACGTCCAGCCCGTGGCCGCGCTTCGCCGCGTCCGGCACCGATCTGAACAGCTTTCGACTGTACGGATGCGCGGGCCGCTCGAAGAAGTCCTCGACATCCTTGATCTCCATGAGCTGACCGGCGTACATGACCCCGACCCGATCCGCCATCTCCGCCACCACCCCCAGGTCGTGGGTGATCAGCAGGATGGCCATATCGGTTTCGCGCTGGAGCTGCTTGAGGAGATCAAGCACCTGTGCCTGGATCGTCACATCGAGTGCCGTGGTCGGCTCGTCGGCGATCAACAGCGCCGGGCGCCCGGCAAGTGCCATCGCGATCATCACACGCTGCTTCATGCCACCCGACAGTTGGTGCGGGTACGCCTTCAAGCGCGCCTGCGGATCGGGAATTCCGACGGCGCGGAACAGCTCGGCAACCCTGGACATCACCTGTCCGCGACTGCCGGGGTCGTGCAGACGAACGGCCTCGGCGACCTGCTCACCGACGGTCATCACCGGATTCAGCGAGGTCATCGGCTCCTGGAAGATCATCCCGATGCGACCACCGCGCTCGGTCCGCATTTCCGCTTCTGACAGCGCACGCAGCGACTGCCCGTCCAACAGCACGTCGCCGGCGACTATGCGTCCGGAGTGGGGTAACAGGCGCATGATCGACAGAGCGATCATCGACTTGCCGCAACCGGACTCACCGAGCAGCACGAACGTCTCACCGCGGCGAATGTTCAGGCTGACCCCGTCGACGGCACGTACCGGCGCGGCATCGCTGCCCAGATGGGTCGAAAGATTCTCGATCTCCAGTAGCGGCGGCATGGGCATCGGCTCTTCGTCCTCGGCTTTCATCGTGCGAGTCATCGCTGCTTTCTCAGACGCGGATCGAAGGCGTCACGCACCACATCGGAAAAGAGATTGGCTGCCAGCACCAGGGTGAACATGAACCCGAAAGCCGCGAGCAGAGACCACCAGACGACCGGCTCCCTGGCCAGTTCGAGGCGTGCGCCATTGATCATATTGCCCCAGCTGTTGGTCGCCGGATCGACACCGATGCTGATGTACGACAATACCGCTTCAGCCAGCACCAGGCCGCTGAAATCGAGCACGATCGTAATCAGCACAATGTGCATCACATTGGGCACGACGTGGCGCATCAGGATTCGGAAATGACCGACCCCGAAAGCCCGGGCAGCCTGCACATACTCCAGTTCACG
>JAGRHB010000243.1:2852-3587 GCA_020445245.1 Gammaproteobacteria bacterium | reverse complement strand
ACAGACGGTATGAATAGATCGGCCGGCCGGCCTGCTTCGGCACGAAGTAGTACATCATGCCAAGGAAGGCCGCGGTCAGGAAGAAGCCCACGGCGTTGTGGCCGTACCACCACTGCACCATCGCGTCCTGTACACCGGAATACAGACTGTACGACGTGGTGTTGAACAGCCCGACCGGCACCGACAGGTTGCGAAACACATGAAGAATCGCAGTGGCAAGGATGAAAGCGAGGTAAAACCAGTTGGCGACATAGATGTGCGGTTGCGAGCGACGCATCAGCGTCATCACGAACACCAGCAGGTACAGCACCCAGGTGACAGTGATAAGCAGATCGACATACCAGGGGAACTCGGCGTACTCCTTGCCTTCGGTGATGCCGTTCATGTAGCCGATGATCCCGATCAGCACGCTCAACTGCCAACCCCAGAACGTCAGATTGGCCATCCAGTCGCTGGCGAGACGGGCCTGACTGGTGCGTTGCACCACGTAATAAGAGGTGGCAAACAGCGCGCTGCCGCCGAATCCGAAAATGACCAGCGTGGTGTGAACCGGACGAAGGCGGCCGAAGGTGATCTCGGCGATATCGAAATTCAGGAACGGAAACGCCAGTTCTGCCGCGATGTAGGTACCCGCAGACATACCGAGCAGCCCCCACAGCAGCGCCATCAGGGCAAACTTCTTGATGATGTCGTAGTTGTACTGCGTCGTAGCAGCAGCGGCAGAATGCGCCATGT
>JAGRHB010000243.1:0-2842 GCA_020445245.1 Gammaproteobacteria bacterium | reverse complement strand
CCCTCGAAGGTCGACATGCCGTAGAAGGTGATCGCCGCCACCATGAACTTCAGCACCGGATCCGTGCGCAGCTTGTCCCACGCGCCCCGCAGGGTGAGCAGGCCGTTGATCATGCCGCCCCACGACGGCAGCAGCAGCATGATCGAGAATGCCGCCGCCAGCGACGAGGCCCAGTCTGGCAGCGCGGTCCAGTGCAGATGGTGACCGCCCACCCACATGTACATGAATGACAGTGCCCAGAAATGGATGATCGACAGACGGTATGAATAGATCGGCCGGCCGGCCTGCTTCGGCACGAAGTAGTACATCATGCCGAGGAAGGCTGCGGTCAGGAAGAAGCCCACGGCGTTGTGGCCGTACCACCACTGCACCATCGCGTCCTGTACACCGGAATACAGACTGTACGACGTGGTGTTGAACAGCCCGACCGGCACCGACAGGTTTCGAAACACATGAAGAATCGCAGTGGCAAGGATGAAAGCGAGGTAGAACCAGTTGGCGACATAGATATGCGGCTGCGAACGACGCATCAGCGTCATCACGAACACCAGCAGGTACAGCACCCAGGTGACGGTGATCAGCAGATCGACATACCAGGGGAACTCGGCGTACTCCTTGCCTTCGGTGATCCCGTTCATGTAGCCGATGATCCCGATCAGCACGCTCAACTGCCAACCCCAAAACGTCAGATTGGCCATCCAGTCGCTGGCGAGACGGGCCTGACTGGTGCGTTGCACCACGTAATAAGAAGTGGCGAACAGCGCGCTGCCGCCGAATCCGAAAATGACCAGCGTGGTGTGAACCGGGCGAAGGCGGCCGAAGGTGATCTCGGCGATATCGAAATTCAGGAACGGGAATGCCAGTTCTGCCGCGATGTAGGTACCCGCAGACATACCGAGCAGCCCCCACACCAGCGCCATCAGGGCAAACTTCTTGATGATGTCGTAGTTGTACTGCGTCGTAGCAGCAGCGGCAGAATGCGCCATGTAAATCCCCCTGGCTAACCTTTGACCCCATCGCCACTCGGAGATCGTGCGGCGGCGAAACAAAGCGCGATAGACGAAATGCGACTCAGCTAAGACGTACCCGCCAAGCCTTTATTTCACCGCCGTCGCATTGGCAATGCCCGGCCTGACACCCGAACGCGGCCTGCCCATCCTTCCGTGACGACAAAAAGGCTGCTTGACCACTGGCATCGACGACGTCGAAGCGACGGCGGATTCTAGTCGAGCACAGAATATTAGTCAATTCTTATGCGTATGAATTGGAACAGGGCATCGGCAAGCTTAGTTGAATCACGACCGCGTTTCAGTCGCAATGTGCACTCAATGCCCGGTGCGGGAGAATCAGCCAATCAGCGACATGATATGTGGCACATAGTGATCGACCAACAGCAGTGCGAACAACGCCATCAGGTAGACGATGGAGTAGCCGAAGGTGCGCATCGGCATGCGGTCATCATCGTCCCGGTACAGCCGAACAGCGTAATAAAGAAAGCCCAGACCCAGTACCATTGCCCCGCCCAGATACAGACCGCCACTCATGCCGTAGCCGTAGGGTAAAAGGGTCACCACCAGCAACAGGACCGTGTACAGCAGGATCTGCAGCCGCGTGAAATCGTTGCCGTGGGTCACCGGCAGCATCGGCATGTCGACCTTGCGGTACTCCTCGGCACGATGGATCGCCAGCGCCCAGAAATGCGGCGGCGTCCAGGTGAAGATGATCAGAAACAGCAACAGCGCGCCCGGGTCCACGCTGCCGGTGACCGCGGCCCATCCCAGGACCGGGGGCGCAGCACCGGCTGCACCGCCGATGACGATGTTCTGCGGCGTCGCGCGCTTGAGATACATGGTGTAGATCACGGCATAGCCGATCAGCGACAGAAAGGTCAACAGCGCAGTAAGGGGATTGACCAGGAGCCACAGCATGGCCATCGCGATCGCACCGATGACCAGGGCGAACACGAGCGCATCGCGCGTATTCACCGAGCCCTGCGGCAGCGGCCGGCCGCGCGTGCGGCCCATGATGGCGTCGATCTTGCGGTCGACGACATGATTGATTGCGGCGGCCGAACCGGCGGCCAGTCCGATGCCCAGGGTGCCAAAAACCAGGGCATCCAGCGGCACCATGCCGGGGGCCGCGAGCAGCATGCCGACGACCGCGGTGAACACGATCAGTGCAACGACATTCGGCTTGCACAGCTCCAGGTATTCCCGCCAGCGGGCATGCGTCGTCTTCAGTACGGTTGTCGCCATAATCGATAGTTCAGGTAGATGAGTGAAACAAGCAGCAGCGCAGCCACGCCATTGTGTGCCGTCGCAACTGTCAAAGGCAAATGCAGCAGGACATTGCCGATTCCCAGTCCGACCTGCAGCAGCAGCAGGCCGCCGACCAGCAGTGCGGCCCCGACCAGGGGCCCGCCAGCCCGCAGGATGGCGATCACCAGCCAGCCCAGAAAAAGGAACGTGATCAGTGCACCGATGCGATGGGTGACATGGATCGCCGTGCGCGCCGGATGTTCAAGCACGCCGTATTCGTAGTTGACCCCCAGGCCGCGCCACATCACGAAGGCCTCGTCGAAATCCATGTCGGGCGCCCAGCTTCCCTGGCAGGTCGGAAAATCCAGGCAGGCCAGCGCCGCGTAGTTTGAACTCGTCCAGCCACCCAGCGCGATCTGCAGCGCCAGGATCAGCAGTCCGGCCGCCGCGGCCGTACGCCACCTGCCGTCCGTTGCCGGCGGCCGGCGCGGAGCGCTGCGCAACGCCAGCAGTACCAGCAGCCCGAAGGTGGCGAACCCGCCCAGTAGATGCCCCATCACAACGATCGGCTTGAGCAGCAGTGT
>JAGRHB010000242.1 GCA_020445245.1 Gammaproteobacteria bacterium | reverse complement strand
CGATGGCTGAAAGCGCACGATCCCGAGATCCAGCCAGCGTTGCGCACCCTTGCCCACTTCACCGAACGCCAGCACCGCCACCAGCATCGCCATGCCGGCTGCGTACAGCCAGGGACTCCAGCGTCGCAGTGTTGCGGGACTGACCTGAGCGACAGCGACCATCACCGCCAGTGCCAGGACGATACGCAGGGCCTGGCGTTCCATCTGGCCGAAGTTCTCACCTGAGGCCGAGTACAGCACGATCAGCCCGAACCCGCACAAAAGCAGCAGGCCGACCAGCAGTGGCAGGTCAATATGGAACACCGCCAGCAGGCCCTGGCGGCGATTCGGGTTGGTCGGTGTCAGGTCACCGAGCTGGCGGGGTGAATAGCTCATGTCCCATCCCCCGGCGGA
Organism: Gammaproteobacteria bacterium; assembly: GCA_020445245.1. The sequence goes on along the minus strand of JAGRHB010000242.1, from coordinate 3,204 downwards.
GGATCGTCGGGGTAAAGGTAGGCGTCCATGATGGCACGCGCGATCGGCGCCGCCACCGAGCCACCATGGCCGCCATTTTCGACCACCACGGCGACTGCGATCTGCGGGTCGTCGGCTGGTGCGTAGGCAATGAACAGGGCGTGGTCGCGCAGTTTCTTCTCCAGTGTCTCTTCGTCGTACTCAGCATCCTGTGCCACCGTGAACACCTGCGCCGTGCCGGTCTTGCCGGCGATCTTGTAACGGTCGTTGCGGATGCGTTTGGCGGTCCCGCGCGGGCTCTCGATCACGTGCAGCATCCCCTGCCGGACGTCCTCCCAGTTCTGTTCGCGTGCCACCGCAATGGCATGTGCGCTGGGTGGGATCGGCGTCACCTCGCCGCTCTCGCGAGAGCTCAGGTGATCGACCACGTGCGGCGTGTAGAAAGTCCCGTTGTTGGCGATGGCCGCTGTCGCTGCAGCCAGCTGCAGCGGCGTCGCGAGGAAATAGCCCTGACCGATGCCCATGATCAGGGTCTCGCCCGGATACCAGGGCTGGCGCTTCGCCCGCCGCTTCCATTCCCGCGACGGCAGCAAGCCGGTCGATTCGCCGGTCAGGTCGATGCCGGTACGACCACCGAAGCCGAACTGTGAAAGGAAGTCATTGAGCTGGTCGACACCGAGTTCGTAGGCGAGCTTGTAGAAGAACACATCGCACGATTGCACGATCGCCGCGTCCAGGTCCATGGTGCCATGACCGGTCTTTTTCCAGTCGCGGTAACGATGCGTGTTGCCGGGCAGCTGGAAGAAACCCGGACAGTAGACGCTGCTGTCGAACTGGATCGCACCACGTTCTAGGCCGGCCAGGCCCATGAACGGCTTTACCGTCGATCCCGGCGGGTATTGGCCACGCAACGCGCGGTTGTAAAGCGGGCGGCTTTCGTCGTCCTGCAGGGCATCGTAGTTCTTCGTGCTGATTCCCTCGACGAACAGATTGGGGTCGTAACCCGGTTGGCTGACGAACGCAAGGATGCCGCCGTTCTTCGGGTTGATCGCCACTGCGGCGCCGTTGTTGTCGCCGAAGGCCTTCATCGCGACCTCCTGCAGCGCGATATCCAGATGCAGATGGATATCCACACCGGATTCCGGCGGCGTCTGTTCCAGGGTGCGCACCTTGCGTCCAGCCGCGTTCACCTCGACCTGTTCCAGGCCGACTGCGCCGTGCAGCGCCGACTCGTAGGTCTTCTCCACACCATTCTTGCCGATGTGGCTGGTCCCGGCATAGTTGGATACGTCGATCTGCTCGAGGTCGCGCTGGCTGATGCGGCCGACATAGCCGAGCACGTGGGTGGTCTTCACGTCGTGCGGATAGTGGCGCAGCAGCTGCGCCTTGATGTCGACACCCGGGAAGCGATGCCGGTGGACTGCGAACTGCGCGGTCTCATCCTGGCTCAGGTTGACCCTGATGGGTACGCTGTCGAAACGTCGCCGGCGTTTCTTGAGCTGCCAGAAACGTTCCAGATCCTCGTCGCCTACCTCGATCACCTTGGAAAGCTCGGCCAGGGTGGCGTCGAGGTTTTCGACCTGCTCCGGGGTGATCTCCAGGCTGTAGGCCGGGCGGTTCTGTGCCAGCAGCACGCCCTTGCGGTCATAGATGAGTCCGCGCGTCGGCGGCAGCGGCAGCACCTTCACCCGGTTTTCGCGTGACAGCGTGGTGAAGTGCTCGTGGTCGATGATCTGCAGCTGGACCATGCGCCAGACCAGCATGAGGACCGCGGCGAGGACCAGCAGGCCCGCGACGATGGCGCGGTTCAGGAAGGCCTGGCTTTCGCGAATTGTGTCCTTGAGCAGCATCGGGGCGGGGAATTCTCAGCTGACCTTGAAATGCCGGCGGACCTTGCGCAGGGTGACGAAAACCCAGGGCCACAGCAGGGCGCCGATCAGCGGCACGCTCCAATAGATCAGGCCGGGCGAGATGCCACGTGTCGCGCCGGTGACCCACAGCGCGAGCAGGTGTTCTATCACCAGCAGGATCAGTATACCCAGTGACTGTTGCCAGAACGGAAATACGCGGATGCGCTGGTGCAGCTGGATGGCGACGAAGGTCACGACCGAGAGGCCGAGTGCGTGCTGGCCGAGTAGGGTGCCGGTGAGCACGTCCAGGATGATGCCGGCAACAAAGCCGCTGCCCACGCCGACACGGTGCGGCAGTGCGATCGCCCAGTACAGCATCACCAGCGTCACCCACTGCGGGCGAAACGGCCTTGCCCATTCCGGCATCGGCAGGATCGTCAGCAGCATCGCGATACACAGCGTGGTGACGATCACCAGACGCCCGCCACCGCCGCTCATGTGCCGGGCTCCACTGTCGTATCGGCGGCCGGGGCATCCTGGGGGGGTGGGGTGCCGGCCGCATCTGCGTCCACGTTGGATGGCGGCGTGTCGTCCGTCAGTCGCGTCTGCGGCGGCCTTTCCGGCAGCTGGTTCGGGACAGTCCACACCAGCAGGACCTCGCGGCTGCGGTCCAGGTGCGCACGCGGCTGAGCCAGGACATCCGAGAAAGGGGCATCCGGTGAGCGGTCGATACGGGTCACCCGGGCCACCGGGTAGCCGGGCGGGAACTTTCCACCGAGACCCGAGGTGACCAGAAGGTCGCCCTCGACGATATCGGAATTGGTCGGCAGGTACGGCAGTTTGAGCTCATCGATGCGTCCGGTGCCTACCGCGATGGTGCGCAGGCCGTTGCGCAGCACCTGGACCGGCAGCGCGTGGCTGGTATCGGTGATCAGCAAAACCGTCGAGGAGAACGGCGTGACCGCAATCACCTGACCCATGACGGCGTGCGCATCCAGGATTGGCTGACCCACGAACACGCCGGAGGCCGAGCCCTTGTTGATCAGCACCTGCTGCTTGTAGGGATCGAGGTCCACCGACGACAGTTCGGCGACCAATACGCGGTCGCCGACCTTGAACGACGAGTCGACCAGGTCGCGCAGGCGCATGTTTTCCGCCTTCAGCGACTCGTATTTCTGCAGTTCGGCACGCAGACGCAGGTTCTGGTCCTTGAGTTCGCTGTTCTGTTCCAGCAGCGTCTCCCGCGTGCTGGTGGATTCGCTGACCCAGTGAGAGGCGGTAAACGGCAGATCGGCCAGGTAGTGCAGGGGGTAGGTCAGGAACGCCAACGCGCTGCGCAACTGCTCGAGGTGATGAAACCGGTGGTCGAGCACCA
>JAGRHB010000241.1 GCA_020445245.1 Gammaproteobacteria bacterium | reverse complement strand
TTCGGCGCCAATTGATTCGCTGGCGTGAGGAGTTGATGGCCGAGGCGCAGGAGACGCTGGACAATCTGCGTGACAAGTCCTACCAGGAGGTCGGTGACGAGGCCGACCGCGCCAGCCGCGAGAGCGAGCACGGCCTGGAACTGCGTACCCGCGACCGCTATCGCAAGTTGCTGCGCAAGATCGAGCAGGCACTGGAGCGCATCGAAGACGGCAGCTACGGCTATTGTGAAGACACCGGTGAAGCGATCGGCGTGATGCGCCTGAAGGCGCGCCCAATCGCCACGCTGACGATCGATGCCCAGGAGCGCCGCGAGATGAAGGAGCGGGTGCTGGCCGATCGTTAGCCGGATCCCCGATTCCACCTGTCCCGGGGGGTGCGCGCCACGGCCCACACCTCGACCCGCTTCACGCCGGCGCCCTTGAGCGCCCGGCTCGCCTCACCGGCCGTGGCGCCGGTCGTCATCACGTCATCGATCAACGCCAGGTGATCCGGCAACGGGCCGGTGCAGCTGAACGCGCCGCGGATGTTGCGCCGGCGCTGTGGGCGCGGCAGTCCGCGCTGTGTTGGCGCGTTGGACGTCCGGATCAGCGTGCTGCCACTCCACGGTATATCGAGCGCTGCGGAAAGCCAGCGTGCCAGTTCGGCCGCCTGGTTGAAACCGCGCTCGCGCAGTCGGCGCGGTCCGGCCGGTACAGGTACCAACAGCGCCGGTGGTGCCCGCTGTCCGCGTACCTCGGTGCCCAGAGCAGTTGCCAGGACCTGACCCAGCTGCAGGTGCTGACGGTACTTGAACTGCGCCACCAGCCCGTCCACCGGGTTCTGGTAGAGCAGGGGTGCCACCACACGATCGAACACCGGCGGGTGCGCCTGGCAATCGGCGCACAGGGTCTGGGTTGGGGCACTCTCGGGGAGCGGCAGGGCGCAGTGTGCGCAGGGCCGGGTATTGCGTGGCAGGGCGGTCAGGCAGTCGGCGCAGATGGCATGGCCTGGTGCATGGCACAGGGCGCAACGGGTATCGACAACGCGATCAATTAATGACCATATGTTAACCATAAAAATCCTTTTCGGTTGACAGTGGGCTTTCCCCACCTATCATGGCCCATCCTTTTGCCTCCGGGATCGCGTCACCATGGACGCCACGACCTCCAGTCCGCAGCAAACCATAAGTGGTCGGTCGTCACGACTGGCCGCCATGCAGATGGATATCGGCAACCTCATCAGCATGTTGCTGCCGCCGCTGCCGATCCTTTGGTTCGGCGGGTCGATGCTGGTCTACGCCTTGCACCGTCATCACCCGGACCCGAGGGTCGGCCACTACACCCAGCGGGCGGCCTACCGCTTCTACGGTGTGATGGGGGCGATCATCCCTGTCGGGACGTTTTTTCCGGGGCGCGGGATTACGCCCTGGCTGATCGCCTGGGGGCTTGGACTGGCCGTGATCATACCCTGGTCGCTGTGGTCGATCATGAGGATTCGCCGTGAGGAATGGCCGGATATCTCCGTGCCGAAAGATGATGCGCCTGCCGAGGAGGCCTGAAATGAGTGCTGTGGAAATCGACAACGAACTGCGTAACGACTGGTCGCTGGACGAGATCCGGGCTTTGTTCGCGTTGCCGTTCAACGACCTGCTGTTTCGTGCACAAGTGGTGCACCGGGCGCATTTCGACCCCAACCAGGTGCAGGTCAGCACCTTGCTGTCGATCAAGACCGGCGCCTGCGCCGAAGACTGCGCCTATTGCTCGCAGAGCGCGAAATACGACACCGGCCTGGAGCGCGAAAAGTTGCTGCCACTCGATGAGGTGATCGAGGCGGCCCAGGCGGCCAGGGCCAAGGGGTCGACCCGTTTCTGCATGGGTGCGGCCTGGCGGAATCCGACCGACAAGAACCTGGACAGGGTCATCGACATGATTGCCGCGGTGCGCAGTCTGGGGATGGAGACCTGCGTCACCCTGGGTATGCTCAGCGAGGCACAGGCGCGGCGGCTGGCGGACGCCGGTCTGGACTACTACAACCACAATCTGGACACCTCGCCCGAGTTCTACGGCAACGTGATCACCACGCGCACCTTCCAGGACCGGCTGGACACCCTCGCTTCGGTGCGCAAGGCGGGAATCAATGTGTGTTCGGGTGGCATCCTGGGGATGGGGGAGACGGGTACCGACCGTGCGCGCATGCTGCAGGAACTCGCCAACCTGCCGCAGCACCCGCAGTCGGTGCCGATCAACATGCTGGTGCAGATTGAAGGCACGCCGTTGTATGGCAACGACAGGCTCGATGCGCTCGAATTCGTGCGTACCATCGCGGTGGCACGCATCCTGATGCCGAACAGCTACGTGCGTCTGTCGGCGGGTCGCAGCGAGATGAGTGACGAGACACAGGCGCTGTGTTTCCTGGCGGGCGCAAACTCGATCTTCTACGGTGAGCGGCTGTTGACCACCGACAACCCGGATGCCGATCACGACCATGCGCTGTTCGCGCGCCTGGGCATCAACATGCAGACGATCGAGCTCGAGTCCGACCGTCAGGCGTGTTGCGGGTCGGGGCAGTAAAAACAGAACTGATGCGGGTGTCGGCATGTGCCCGGGCGACATGTCGACACCTGCCGTGTCTATCGATCCGATGCAGACCCTGAACGATCTACTCGCACAGCGCCGCGCGGCCGGGCTCTACCGCAGCCGCCGTATCACCGATGGACCACAGGCCCCGGAGCTGGTGGTCGACGGTCGGCGCATGCTGGCCTTCTGTTCCAACGATTACCTCGGACTGGCCGCCGACCCGCGGTTGGTGGAGGCGTTGACGCGCGGTGCTGCGCGCTATGGCACCGGCAGTGGCGCGGCGCACCTGATCAGCGGCCACAGCAAGGCACACCACGCCCTCGAAGAGGAACTGGCGGCATTCACCGGGCGACAGCGGGCATTGCTGTTTTCGACCGGCTACATGGCCAATCTCGGCGTGATCAGTGCATTGCTCGGGCGCGGCGACAGTGTGTTCGAGGACCGACTCAATCATGCCTCGCTGATCGACGGTGGTCTGTTGGCGCGCGCGAGGCTCAGGCGCTACGCCCACGCCGACGCGGATGCGCTGGCGGGCCAGCTCGATGGCGCCCAAGGACGCAAGCTGGTCGCGACGGACGGCGTGTTCAGCATGGACGGCGACGTGGCCCCGCTGGCCGCACTGGCCGGCGTATGTACCGGGCAGGGCGCCTGGCTGATGGTCGACGACGCCCACGGGATCGGCGTGCTCGGCCCGCAGGGGCGGGGCAGCATCGCCGCCGCCGGACTGGGCGAGGACAAGGTGCCGGTTCTGATGGGTACGCTGGGCAAGGCACTCGGCACCGCGGGGGCATTCGTCGCCGGCAGCGAGGAGTTGATCGAGACGCTGATCCAGCTGGCACGTCCTTACATCTACACGACCGCGATGCCGCCGGCGCTCGCCGAGGCCGCAAGGGCGAGCCTGCGCATTGCCGCTGACGAGGAATGGCGGCGCGAACGCCTGCTCGGCCTGGTGCAGCGCCTGCGACACGGTGCGCAGCGGATCGGCCTCGATCTGATGCCCTCACAGACGCCCATTCAGCCACTGCTGCTGGGTGACAGCGACCGCGCGATGCGCTGGAGCGG
>JAGRHB010000240.1 GCA_020445245.1 Gammaproteobacteria bacterium | reverse complement strand
TAGTGGTAACAGTTTCACCCAAGTCCCTTTTGCTCGCCTTGTTGCTGGTGCCGCTGGCGGCACTGGCCCAGGTCAGTGAATTCGAACTTAGCAATGGCATGAAGGTGGTGGTCAAGGAAGATCACCGTGCACCCGTCGTGGTGTCACAGGTCTGGTACAAGGTCGGTTCGAGTTACGAACCCGAGGGTATCACCGGGATCTCGCATGCACTCGAACACATGATGTTCAAGGGTACCGAGCGGTTTGGTGCGGGCGAGTTCTCGCGCGTCATCTCGGCGCTGGGCGGCAGCGAAAACGCCTTCACCAGCCGCGACTACACCGCCTATTTCGAGACCATCGCAGTCGAGCATCTTGAACGTGCCCTGGAGCTCGAGGCCGACCGTATGCGCAACCTGATCCTGGATCCGGCCGAGTTCGCCAAGGAGATCGCGGTGGTCAGGGAGGAGCGGCGCCTGCGCACCGAAGACAAGCCGACCGGCAAGGTCTACGAACAGTTCAATGCCGTGGCATGGCGCGCCTCGCCTTACCGCAACCCCGTGATCGGATGGATGAACGACCTCGAACACATGACGGCGGATGATCTCGCCGCCTGGTACCGGCGCTGGTATGCACCGAACAACGCGACCCTGGTGGTCGCCGGCGACGTTCAGCCGGAGGCGGTGCGCGACATGGCCGAGCGCCACTTCGGCGACCTGTCCACCAGCAGGATCCCAGCCCTCAAGCCGCCCGCCGAGCCGCAGCAGGCGGGTGAGACGCGGGTGCAGGTTCGCGTCCCGGCGCGTCAGCCTTACCTGATGATGGGCTACAAGACGCCGATCGTCGGCCAGTCGAAGGAACCCTGGGAGCCCTATGCGCTGTACGTGCTGTCCAGTGTGCTCGACGGCGGCGAGAGTGCGCGCTTTTCTCGCGACCTGGTGCGCGGCAGCGGGATCGCGGCCTCGGCGGGTGCGGACTACGACAGTTACAGCCGTCTGCCGGGCATGTTCGTACTCAGCGGCACGCCGACCGACGGTCACACGGTCGCGGAGCTGGAGCAGGCCCTGCGCCAGGCAGTGGCGCAGGTGCGCGACGAGCTGATCGACCCGGCCGAACTGAAACGCGTGGTCACCCAGGCGGTGGCCAACAAGGTCTATGAGGCCGACTCGCTGTTCAATCAGGCCACCGAGATCGGTGTGCTCGAGACCCTCGGCCTGGATTGGCGGCTGAGTACCACGGAAATCGACTCGCTCAAAGCGGTGACGCCGGAGCAGGTGCGCACGGTTGCTCAGCGGTATCTGGTTGATGAAAACCTGACCGTGGCGACACTGGTGCCACTGCCGATGGATCAGCAGCAGCCCCGGGCAGCCAGCAGTGCCGGAGGCCGTCATGGCAGTTAAGCATGGCTGGGTATTGCTGGTGCTGTTGCTGGCCGGCGGCCTGGTGCAGGCGGGCCCTTCGGTCGAGTCCTGGCACACCAGCCGCGGTGCCAAGGTGATGTTCGTGCATGCACCCGAACTGCCGATGGTCGATGTGCGGGTCGTCGTCGACGGCGGCAGTGCACGCGATGGCGGGTTGCCCGGGCTGTCGCGATTCACCAATGCGATGCTCAGCGAGGGGGCGGGCGAATGGGATGCCGGCGCAATGGCGTTGCGTCTGGAGGAGCGCGGGATCCAGCTCGGCAGCGGTTCGCTGCGCGACATGGCCTGGATCAGCGTGCGCAGCCTGACCGATGCCGATGTGCTTGCAGTCGCCCTGGAGAGCGCGCAGGCGGTGCTGGCCAGTCCGCGTTTCGACAAGGACGCGGTCGAGCGGGTGCGCCAGCAGATGCAGATCGGACTGCGCCACAGCCTGCAGTCGCCCGGGACGGTCGCCGCGCGGCGTTTCTATCGCACACTGTATGCCGACCATCCGTACGCCCATGACCCCGACGGCGATGATGCCTCGCTGGCGAAGATCACAGTCGATGACCTGCAACGCTTCCACCGGCGCTATTACGTTGCCGAAAATGCCATCGTCGCCATCGTCGGCGCGGTCGATCGCAAAACCGCCGAAAGCATCGCCGAACAGGTGACCGGTGGCCTCGCCGCGGGCCAGCATGCGCCGCCACTGCCACCGGTGCCGACGGTCAGTGGCGGCGAATTGCACGAGGCGTTTCCGTCGTCGCAGACGCACATCTATGTCGGGCAGAGTGGCATGTCGCGACACGACCCCGACTATTTCGCGTTGTATGTCGGCAATCATGTCCTGGGTGGCGGCTCGCTGGTGTCGACGCTCGGTGAGGAGGTGCGCAACAAGCGTGGACTGTCCTACAGCGTGTACAGCTATTTCAGTCCTATGCGGGTGGATGGCCCGTTCCTGATGGTTGCCCAGACCAAGAACGATCAGGCCGAGCAGGCGCTGAAGGTGATGCGCGATACGCTGGAGAGGTTTGTGGAGGACGGACCCAGCGAGGGCGAACTCGAGGCGGCCAAGCAGAACCTGATCGGCGGCTTTCCGCTGCGCGTGTCGAGCAATGCACAGATCGTTGAATATATCGCCATGATGGGTTTCTACGATTACCCCCTGGACTGGCTGGATACCCTGACCGGCAAGCTGGCGGCAGTGGATGTCGCACAGGTGCGAGATGCCTTCCGTCGCCGAATCAGTGCACCCGCCGGGATCGCCGTGATCGTCGGCGGCAACGGCTGACGCTTGGCCGCGACGGCCAACCGCGTCCGCATCATCGGCGGCCGGCACCGCGGCCGGCGCCTGCATTTCAGCCCCGGTCCCGGCCTGCGCCCGACGCCGGACCGGGTGCGCGAGACGCTGTTCAACTGGTTGCAGGGTGAGATTCACGGGGCGCGCTGTCTCGATCTGTTCGCGGGCAGCGGCGTGCTCGGCCTCGAAGCCCTTTCGCGCGGCGCGGCATACCTGCTCGCAATAGAGAGCAACCGCCGTGCGGTGCAGTCGTTGCGTGACAACGTCGAGTGCATCGGCGAAGCGGCCGCGGCAGAGGTCCGGCTCGCCGATGCGCTGCGCCTGCTCAGGGTCGCACCGGAGCGGCCTTTCGATCTCGTGTTCGTCGACCCGCCATTTGCCAGCACGCTGCTGCCCGAGGCCTGCTGGCTGCTGGAGGAGAACGGCTGGCTGGGGCCGGGGGCACTGGTCTATCTTGAACAGGATGCCCACCGGCCCTGGCCGCCGGTGCCGCCGGACTGGACAATCTTGCGAGAGGGCACGGCAGGTCAGTCGGCACACCGTTTGTTGCGCCGCAGCATCCCGGGCTAGAATGACGGCTGTGTTTCAACTTTTTCAAGGCAGATGGGCGGTAGCCGATACGCAGGCCCGCCATCTGACATAACGCAATGAAAATAGCGGTCTATCCCGGTACATTCGACCCGATCACGAATGGTCACGCCGACTTGGTGTCGCGCGCGGCCCGCCTGTTCGATCGGGTGGTGGTGGGCGTGGCCAAGGACACCGGCAAGGTGCCTGTTTGCGGCATCGAGGAACGGGTCGAACTGGCGTCCGTCGCGCTCGCCGGGGTCGACAACGTGGAAGTGGTGCCTTTCGAGGGCCTGCTGGTGGAGTTCTGCCGTCGCCACGGCGCCGGCATTGTCATTCGCGGGCTGCGCGCGGTATCGGACTTCGAGTTCGAGTT
>JAGRHB010000023.1 GCA_020445245.1 Gammaproteobacteria bacterium | reverse complement strand
TGCTGGCCGCCGGACAGCTGGCTCGGCTGGCTGGCCAGGCGGTCGCCCAGTCCCATTCCTTGCAGTGCCTCGGTGGCGCGCCTTCGGCGTTCGGCGCGACCGATACCGGCGTAGATCAGCGGGGTCTCGACATTCTCCAACGCACTGGTGCGTGGCAGCAGGTTGAAGTTCTGGAAAACGAAACCGATCTCGCGGTTTCGCAGTTCGGCGAGCTGGTCCGGGTCCAGCTCGGTGACATCACGCCCCTGCAGTATGTAGCGGCCACGGTCGGGTGCATCCAGGCAGCCGAGTATGTTCATCAGCGTCGACTTGCCGGAACCTGATGGCCCCATGATGGCGACGAATTCGCCGGCCTGCACGGTCAGGTCGATGCCGCGCAGCGCGTGCACATCGACGCCGTCCAGTGCATAGGTCTTGTGCAGCTCGCTGACTTCGATGACCGGACCGCTCATGACCGGCTCAGAACAGGCTGAGGCCGAACCGGCGTTTCTTTTCGGTCTTGCGTTTCTCCGGCACGGCCACTTCCATGCCCGCCTCCAGCGCGTCACTTTGGACCTCGACAAAGCGTTCACCGATGATCCCGGTCGTTACCTTGATCGGCCTCAGGCCGCTGTCGTCGGCCGCCCACACGATACGTTCGTCAGTCTTCAGGTCCTTGCGCAGCGCAGCCAGTTCCTTTTCCGGCCAGTCGGGTACGAAACGCAGTGCCGAGCCGGGCAGCTGCAGTACATCCGCGTGGCGCGCCGTCTCGATCGACACGGTCGCGGTCATGCCGGGTTTGAGCGCGAGGTCGGTATTGTCGACATGGATGATGCTGTTGTACTTCACCACGCCGGATTCGATTTTGGGCTGCAACCGCACCTGGGCGACGCGACCGGTAAACTCGCGGCTGGGATATGCAAACACCGTGAACCGAACCGGTTGTCCCTCGCGGACATCGCCGATGAACGACTCGTCGACATCGGCATCGACCTGCATGCGGGTCAGGTCGTTTGCGATGGTGAACAGTGTCGGGGCCTGCAGGCTCGCGGCCACTGTCTGTCCGACGTCGACGTCGCGGGAGATCACCACGCCATCGATCGGTGTGTAGATGGTCGTGTAGGCCAGGTTCACCTGCTCGCGCTCACGTGCCGCTTCCGCCTGGGCGACTTCCGCCTGCTTCACCTGGTGTTCCACCCGTGCGGAGTCATAGGCGAAGCGCGCGGCATCGAGCACGTTCTCGGCGACCAGCGTCTTGGCGAACAGGTTGCTCTGGCGCTCCAGTTCACGCTTGGCGTCGAGCACGCTCACCCAGGCCTTGTCGACACCGGCCCTGGCGCTTTTCAGATTGGCCTCGGCCTCGGCCAGCTTGGCGCGGAAAACGGCGGGGTCGATCTGGGCAATGACCTGACCCTTGCGCACGCTGTCATTGAAATCGGCGTGCAGGTGCAAGATGGTACCGGATACCTGGCTGCCGACCTGCACCGTATTGACCGGGTTGAGGGTACCGGTGGCCGAAACCACGGCAGCGAGGTCACCACGCTGCACCTTGACCCTGGTGTAATCCGGCAGTGGGTCGGTATCGGGCGTCTGCTGCAGCCACCAGGCGGCGAAGACCACCAGCACCAGGGTGGTGAGGAGAATGAGGAAGGGCTTCTTGCTGGTGGCGGGCATGGCAGGTTCGACAGGGTAACGAGGCGGGCGTTCCCCGCCCGGATGGATCAATTCATGTCCTTGCCCCCGGCTGCGCAGGGCTGTCGGGGGATATCGACAGCGGTATTGTAGTGTACGCAGGGGACTGCCAATACATCGATCGACCGGTCACGGCGACAATGGCTTGCGTTAATTGCTCAACCTCACGGGGGGAGCTGCCGAGAACCTCCCAGGATCTTCGGATTACCGTGCGCTCAGCAGCCGGTGTCCGGTGGAGCCATTTTCGATGACAGCCGCATTTCGGGCCCGAGGAAACATGAACTACGCCATCAGAAAACGCATTCTCGTCACCGGCGGCGCCGGCTTTCTCGGCTCGCATCTGTGTGAACGCCTGCTCGCCGCAGGCCACGATGTGATCTGTCTCGACAATTTCTTCACCGGTACAAAGGACAACATCGCCCACCTGCTTGACGCCTCGCGGCCACATGCGGGTTTTTTCGAGCTGATGCGCCACGACGTGACATTCCCGCTGTACGTCGAGGTCGACGAGATCTACAACCTTGCCTGCCCGGCATCGCCTGTGCATTACCAATACGATCCGGTGCAGACCACGAAGACCAGTGTGCACGGGGCGATCAACATGCTGGGCCTTGCGAAACGGCTCAAGGCAAGGATCTTTCAGGCATCGACCAGCGAGGTCTACGGCGATCCGGCGATACATCCGCAGCCGGAGCACTACTGGGGCAACGTGAATCCGACCGGTCCACGGTCCTGTTACGACGAAGGCAAGCGCTGCGCGGAGACGCTGTTCTTCGATTACCGCCGCCAGCACGGCCTCGACATCAAGGTTGCACGGATCTTCAATACCTACGGTTCACGGATGCATCCCAACGATGGCCGGGTGGTCTCCAACTTCATCGTGCAGGCACTGCAGAACCGGCCGCTCACGCTTTATGGTGACGGCCGGCAGACGCGTTCGTTCTGTTACGTCGATGACCTGATCGACGGGATCGTGCGCCTGATGGAGAGTCCTGACGGCGTGACCGGCCCGGTCAACCTCGGCAACCCCGACGAGTTCAGCATGCTCGAGCTGGCACAGGCCATTCTTGAGCTCACCGGTTCACGTTCACCGCTGGTCTATCAGCCACTGCCTCAGGACGATCCCCGCCAGCGCCAACCGGATATCACGCTCGCCAGGAAAGAGCTTGGCTGGGAACCGAAGACGCCATTGCATGAGGGGCTGCGGTCGACGATCACGTACTTCGAGGCGATGTTGGCGAGGGGCAGCGTGTAGAAATCGGGATCGCTGCGACTACGGGCCGCTGCAGCCAAGGCAAAAAAAGGCGGGGTTGGAGCCCCGCCTTCTTATTTGCCGGCCCCTTCCCGGGCGCTCAGCTCCACTCGCCCGGGTAGTCGGCGATGCCCGGGTTTGCCTTCACGTTCACGAGCTTGGGGTGGTTTATCTTCGGCAACTTGAGCACGTGGTCAGCGCCTTTCTTCGCCAGGATGTAGTCACGCACCACGTCCCACATCAACCGGCCTTCCGGCGTGCGGTTGACGGTGGCCCAGCCGGCAACTTTGTACTTGTGGTCGGCCTCGATCACGTGGCCATTGTCCAGTTGTACGTCGGTGATGCGATGACCGAGTTTCTGGGACGGGTCGATGGTGTAGTCGAGACCGCCGACGCGCACCATGTCACCGCCCGACTGCAGGTACGGGTCCGGATCGAACAGGTTGTCCGCGACGCCCTCGAGCATGTTGATGAGCTCGGCGCCAGTCATCTCCGCGACATAGGTCTCGGCGTAGGTCATCGAGCACTGGGTCATCACGTCTTCCATCGTGATCCAGTCGCCTTCCAGCGTGGTCGTCCCCCAGCGCACACCGGCCGACAGGGCGATATCGGCATCGTATTCGTGGCGCAGCGCGTTGCACAGCACCTGGTCCCAGGTACCCATGAAGTTGCCACGGCGGTAAAGGGTACGGTCGGCGATCGCGAGCTTCTCCGAAAGGATCTCCTCGAAGGTCTTGCCCAGACGATCCTTGTTGAAGAACAGGTCGCTGCGCCGTGACTCGACGATCTTTTCATCGTACTTCGTCTGGCGCATCTGGTTGATGAAGGCCTCCATCTCCTTGTCGGCCGGCAGCCAGTCGGTAATCACCGGCAGCATCTTGTAGTGCATGCCCTTGAGTTCGCCGTCCTGGATGTCAAAATCCATCACGCCGACATACTTGCTGTTCGAGCCGGCATTGGTCACCCAGCAGTCGTGGCCCTCGACATTCTTGACCTTGATCGGCTGCGGGATGCCGTCGTGGGTGTGGCCGCCGAACACGGCATTCAGCCCGGGTACGCGCTCGGCCATCTTGATGTCGACGTCCATGCCGTTGTGCGACAGCAGTACCACCGCATGTGGTTTCTCCTCTTCGCGGATCCTCTGCACCAGCGCGACCATGTCGTCTTCGCGCAGACCGAACGACCAGTCCGGGAAGAATTCCTGCGGGTTGGCGTTGGCGGTGCGCGGGAAGGCCTGGCCGACGACCGCGATGCGGGCGCCGTTGATCTCCTTGATCACATAGGGCTGGAAGGCGTAGCCGTTGTCCTCGTCGAACAGGCCACGACCGTCGTATTTCTCGACCAGTGCAGGGTAGGAGTCGCCGAACAACGAGTCAGGCTTGACGCGCACGTTCTGGCCGATGAAGTCACCGCGGAACAGAGCGACGTTGGACAGCACTTCGTCCTCTTTGTAGGTGAATTCCCAGTGGCCGACCATGATGTCCAGCCCCAGTATGTTGGATGCCTCGACCATGTCTACGCCGCGCGTCCAAAGTGACGTGCCCGAGCCCTGCCACAGATCGCCGCCGTCGAGGGTAAGTGTGTTTTCACGGCCGCCGGCCTGGTCGCGCAGCCGGTCGAGCAGCGTCTTCATGTGCGCATAGCCGCCGGTGCGCCCATATTTCAGTGCAGCCGCATCGAAATCGAGATAGGTGTACGCATAGGACTCCGGTGTGGCGGGTTTGAGCCCCATGGCATCCAGCAGCTTGTTGCCGACCACATGCGGCGGACGTCCGAAGGCATCACCGACGCCGAGGTTCACGTTGGGCTCGCGGAAATACACCGGCTTTAGCTGCCCGTGAACATCAGTGATATGCAGGATTCGCACATTGCCCTTGAGCGGCAGATCGTAAAACCCGTCCGGCATCGCGCTGCCACTGAAGGCCCTGCTCGACAGAATCGGGGCCGCGGTTGCGGCGGCGCCCAGCCCCATCACCTTGAGGAAGTCTCGACGATCAATCTTTGGCATGTTGCTGTTCTCGCGCGGTTGATTTGATTTAACGGTTTGGCAGAATGCCCACACGCAGGATGCTGCAGTTCCACTGCGCAACGGGCCGGCCCGGGTAGGCGCTGGAGTGTATCAACGCACTGTACGCAGCTCTACTCGCAAAGCCTTATATAAACCGTGGCTTATGGCGAAACCAGCGGCCCGCCCGTATCCTGCCGAACCCCTAAAGACGCGGTCAGCCCATGTTTATTCCCTCGCGTACCCTGCTCGTGCTGATCCTGGCCTGCTTCGCGCCTGTGTGTTCCGGCGACGTGGTAAAGCCGGCGCTGGTCGAGATCAGCGTATTCACCGAAGGGCGTTTCAGAGTGGAAATCCGCGCCAGCATCGAGGCGCTGCTGACCGGGATAAACAGCCGGTACAAGGACACCCGCCAGGCCCCGACCTCGGAGGAATACGATCGGCTGCGGGCGCTGCAGTCATCGGAGCTGGCGAGGGCCTTCGAACCCTTCAGGGACCGCATGCTCGACGCCATCAGGCTGCGACTGGATGGCCGGCCGGCGCAGGCGCGGATCACACAGGTCGACATCCCGGTGCCGGGTTACACCAAGGTACCGCGGATCAGCCTGATCGTGCTCGAGGGTGATATCCCGACGGAAACCAGGGAATTGACCTGGTATTACCCGAGTGCATTCGGCGACAACGCGGTACGTGTTCGTCAGGTCGACGAGGGCAAGCAGCAGTGGCACTGGTCGGCATGGCAATGGATACGCGACGACAGGCCGAGTGAACCGTTTTCGCTGCGCGAGGTGTTTCGCACGCCGGGGTTCCTCGACGTGGTGCGCGAGTACGTTGGTGCCGGTTTCGATCACATCGTCCCGGATGGCCTCGACCATATCCTGTTTGTCACCGGACTGTTCCTGTTCAGCGCGCGGATCCGGCCGCTGCTGTGGCAGATCACGATGTTCACGATCGCCCATTCACTGACCCTGGCGATGGCGATGACCGGCCTGATCGAGCTGCCTGCCCGCGTTGTCGAGCCGCTGATCGCGCTGTCGATCGCTTACGTAGGGATCGAAAACGTCTGGCACCGCCAGCTGCACAAGAGCCGCCTGGTACTGGTATTCGGGTTCGGCCTGCTGCACGGGCTGGGATTCGCCAGTATGTTGTCCGACTTCGGGATGCCCGACAGGGCCTTTGCGACGGCATTGATCAGCTTCAATGTTGGTGTCGAGGGGGGGCAGCTCGCGGTGATTGGCTTGGCCTACCTGAGCATCGGCCTGTGGTTTGGCACCAGGCCGTACTACCGCAGCCTGGTGGCGATCCCCGGGAGCCTGGTGATATCTGCGGTCGGGCTGTATTGGACCTGGCAACGCCTGGGCCTTTGATGGGCGAGATTGCGCCGGGCGTCCGCGCGGCACAGGTGCCCCGGTAATTCGCGAGCCGATATAATCCGCGGCGACTCGAGCGCGATCGGCTCCGGATGGGGGTGCCGACAGGCGCGGCGGGCCGGGTTCAGTGGGACACCGTCCCACCCTGGCGGCATCGTCGGCAACGGGTCGGCGACTACGGCATGATCGACATGAAAATGACAGTCAGCGACCTCGTCGTGAGGTATATGGAGCGCCTGGGCATCGAAGTCATCTTCGGTATGCCGGGCGCGCATGTCCTGCCGGTCTATGACAGCCTGTATCGATCATCGATCGACAGCGTGCTGGTCAAGCACGAGCAGGGCGCGGCATTCATGGCCGGCGGCTATGCCCGTATCTCGCACCGGGTGTCGGCCTGCATCGCCACCGCGGGACCGGGTGCCACCAATCTGATCACCGGGATCGCCAACGCCTATGCCGAGCAGTTGCCGGTACTGGTGATCACTGGTGAGACCTCGACCCATATCTTCGGGCGCGGCGGCCTGCAGGAGAGCTCCGGTGAGGGTGGGGCCATCGACCAGAGCGAGTTGTTCCGCGGCATCACCCGGTATCGCAAGCTGATCGAGCGCACCGACTACCTTGGACAGGTACTCAATCAGGCCACCACGGCCCTGTTCGCCGAGCAGGCGGGACCGGTGCTGCTCAGCATTCCCTACAACGTCCAGAAGGAAACCGTCGACGAGGACGTCCTCGAACAGGTGCACTGGCCACGCGCGCAAAGTCTCGAGCAGCTGCCCGTCGCGCCGGTGGCGGAACTGGCGCAGCTGATCGAGGCGGCCAGCAATCCGGTGATCGTCGCCGGCTATGGCTGCATCAAGGCGGGTGCACGCGGCATGGTGGCGATGTTGAGTCAGGGCATGGGCATCCCGGTGGCGACCAGCCTCAAGGGCAAGGGCGTCGTGGCAGAGGGCACCGACCTGTCGCTCGGTTGTCTGGGCGTGACCTCTAACGGCGATGCGCGCCGCTATATCGTCGAACAGGCGGACCTGGTGATCTTTCTCGGCGCCGGGTTCAACGAACGCACCAGTTACCTTTGGGACGCCGATCTGCTGGGCGGCAAGAAGATCGCCCAGGTCGATCGCGATGCCGCCCAGCTCGGCAAGGTGTTCCAACCCGATGTCGCGATTCAGGGTGACATCCAGCAGGTGTTGGGGGAGCTCCTGCAGCGCCTGGATGCCGACCATACGGGGTCCGCCCGGGTGGACCCTGATTCTGCCTCGCAGGGGCAGCCGGTCCCAATGCATGAGGAATCTCGCAGCCAAACCGATGGCACCTCGGCATCATCGAAGTTTCATTTGATCGAGGCGTTTTTTACCGGGTTGGCGAGGCGATTCAGCGAGGATGCGATCGTGTTCGACGACAACATCGTGTTCGCACAGAGTTACTTCGCCGTATCCGATCGCAACCACTATTTCCCGAATTCCGGCATCTCCTCGCTTGGTCACGCGATCCCGGCGGCGATCGGTGCGCGCTTTTTCGCCAAGGACAGCCCGATCTTCGCGATCCTCGGGGATGGCGGTTTTCAGATGTGCTGCATGGAGATCATGACAGCAGTGAACTACCGCTTGCCGTTGAACGTCGTCGTGATCAACAACGCCAGCATGGGATTGATCCGCAAGAACCAGTACCAGCTATACGGTGAACGCTACATCGATTGTGATTTCGTCAACCCGGACTTCCCGGCGCTCGCACGCGCGTTCGGCATCGCACACTATCGCGTCGAAAGCGTCGCGGACATCAATGATCTGTTTGCCACCGCCGACCTGCGCGGTGCGATCAATCTGATCGAGGTCCCGCTGGACAAGCATGCCTTCCCCACCTACCTGTCCGCCCGCTGACGCCGACACCGCGGCGCAGATCGCCGCACAGCGCACGCGGATCGCGGCACTGGAGGCGGCGATGTGGCGCGGGGGCTTCGATGCGGAAGTGCTGCCGTCTTACCAGGCGGCATTCCGCGAGCTCGAGGCCCTGATCGCGACGCGCGGCAACGACAGGCGCCATCACTTCGTGATCGTCATCCCGGTTGCGGACAGTCCGCGGCATCTGCGCAACTGCCTCGACAGCCTGCTGGAGCAGTGCCGAAGCTACGCCTATGGCCTGGATGCGCACGGCAGGTTCGCCAAGATCACGGTGCTGGTCGCCGATGACTCGGCCGATCCATCGTCGATCGACCGGCAACGTGAAATCGTGCGCGCCCTCGCCGAGGCCGGCATCGATACGCAGTACTTCGGTATCGAGGAGCAGTTGGCGTTGCTCGACCGCCTGCACGATCTCGACCTGAGTGGCGTCGTCGGCAAGCATGCGCGCAGCGCGTTCGGCCACAAGGGGCAGGGCATGATGCGCAATGTCATTTATCTCCGACTGGCAGAGATGCAGGGGCGGATGCCGGACCGGCGCCTGCTGTTCTACAGCATCGACGCCGACCAGGAGTTTCGCGTCAAGGTGCCCACGGTGGACGGCGGCCAGTGTCTGGGCGCGGTGAACTTCCTCTATGAGATAGACCGCGTGTTCAGCGACACGGGCGTGCGCGTGTTGACTGGCAAGGTCGTCGGCGATCCGCCTGTCTCGCCGGCAGTGATGGTCGGCAACTTCGTTGCCGATGTGCTGGCGTTCCTGCGCGAGATGGCCGTTGTCGGTCCGCACGAAGCCTACCGCCAGCCTCATATCGATACGAATGGCTCCGGTGATGCCGCTTATCACGACATGGCAGACCTGTTCGGCTTCGACACCGGCGGGGGTGCCTATCGCTACCGCTGCCCCGGCGACACCGTGCCGAGCAATGCAGACTGCTTTGTCGACTTCGCCGGGCACCTCAACCGGTTCTTCCATGGCGAGCATCCGACGCGTGTGACCTGGTATCGCTATACACCGGTGCCACGGAGCGTTCAGCCCGCGCGCACCGTGTATACAGGCAACTATGTGTTCTCGGCGGACGCGCTCAACCAGTTCATCCCGTTCGCACCGCTGCGCCTGCGCATGTCCGGGCCGACCATGGGACGCCTGCTGCGGGCCGCCATGGGCGACAGGTTCGTCTCGGCCAATGTACCGATGCTGCACGGACGCACGCTGGATGAGACCCGTGAGTCGGAGTTTCGCCCGGGCGTATGGACAAGTGAGCAGCGGGTCGACCTGTGCGACGAGTTCGAGCGCCAGTTCTATGGTGACGTAATGCTGTTTTCGGTTGAGCGGCTCGTCGCAACGGGTCACGTGGGCGCCCGGCTTTCGCGTGAGGCGATCGATTCCATGCGGGACACCGTCGAGGGTGAGATGCTCGACAGGTACCAGTTGAAGCGCGCCACACTGACCGATCATCTCGAGCGGCTGAGGGTGTTGCTGCACGATCCCTCGCGATGGTGGAATCGTGGCCGGGTCGAGCTGGCCGCTCTGCAGTCGTTCGATAGTTTCATCGACAATGCCTCGCATAACTTCGGTGTCGATTCGCCCTGTTTCGCGCGCCTCGAGGATGTCGCCCGTCGTGATGAATGGCGCAACCGCCAGCTCGATGCGATCGTGAACCTGAATGCCGACCGGGAGGCGTGGGAGGCCGCATTGCAGCGGCTGCGGAATCGGGCTTCGCCATGACGCGTCGGCTGCGCCTTTGGTTGCAGCGGCGACGCCATCCCGAGCGTTACGCCAGGCTGTCGCAGTTGCTGCCTGCGCTGCACCTGAAAAGAGCAGAGCTGCTGCAGCGGCAGCGCGCCGACTTCGACGCCATCGCACGCTACGCGGCCGGCCATACGGACTATTACGCCCGGCGATATGCGTCACCGATGAGGCGCGCCGATCGGTGCCTGTTGCCAGAGGACCTGCCGATACTGGAGAAGTCGGATGTGATCGCACATCGCGATGAGTTGCTGGCACGCGGGTTGTCACCGCACGACACGCCGCTGGGGCACACGGGCGGATCCACCGGCAGCCCGTTGTCTTTCTACTACGACGACGCCAAGCACGAGCTGATGTTGGCCGGGATGATGCGTGGCTTCATGCTGTCCGGCTGGAGACCCGGGCAGAAGGTGATGTACCTGTGGGGGGCGTCTCGCGACGTCGCCAGCGGCGGGATCTTCGGTGGCCCGCAACCACGTTGGCTGAGCAGTGAGATGACGGTGGCTGCCGTCGAGTACAGCGAACAACGCCTCGCCGGCTGGGTGCGCCTGATCCGTCGCTGGCGGCCGGTGTTGCTCTACGGTTACGCATCGGCCCTGTCCGAGCTCGCGCGATTCATTGTCGATAGTGGATGCGTACTGCCCACTGGCCTGCTTGGCGTCTATTCCACCGCCGAGGTGCTGCACGAGGAGCAGCGCACGCTGATGGAACGGGCCTTCTCGTGCAAGGTGTTCAATCAGTATGGCTGCCGAGAGGTACCGAACATTGCCTGGGAGTGCCGCCACGGCAATATGCACGTCTTCAGCGACATGGTGCAGCTGGAGTCGGTCGCCGACCCGAGTGGTGATCGCCTGCTGGTCACCTCGCTGACAGACCGGGTGATGCCCTTCATCCGCTATGCGCTCGGTGACAGTGGGCGCCTGATCGAGGGAGAGTGCGCCTGTGGGTTGGGGTTTCCGCTGATGCAGATGGACTTGTGCCGCAACAACGACCTGGTACGCACAGGTGATGGCAGGCGTCTGCACCCGGCCTTCTTCAACCGCCTGATGTACGGCCTGGATCAGGTGAGCCAGTACCAATGGGTACAGACCGACCCCGACAGCCTGCAGCTCAAGCTGGTCAGCCGTGAACGGTTGTCCCCGGAGACCGTGGATGAACTGGGTGCGGCTGTTCGTGACGGTGTCGGCCCGCAGGTGACACTCGAGATCGCGTACCTCGATGCGATCCCACGCACCACCGCGGGCAAACACCGTTTCGTCATCGGGCTCAGCGATGCCGGGATGGCCGCCCGGCGCTGAGCGTCAGCCACCTCCAATCCGAGTGATCTTTCAACAGGTGGTCACCAGGCCTTGTAAGGCAGGAATTTGCCATTGAGGGTCACCACGACGCGGTCACCCTTCGGGTCCTCCTGCTTGTCGATGTCCATGGAAAAGTCGATTGCGCTCATGATGCCGTCGCCGAACTTCTCGTGGATCAGCTCCTTGATGGTCTCGCCGTACACACCAACGATCTCGTACCAGCGGTAGATCACCGGGTCGGTCGGTATCGTCTGGCTCCAGGTCTTGTGTGGGAAGCGCTGCAGTGCTGTCGACACCTCGTCGCCGAGGCCGAGGATCTCGGCCACCGCCTCGGCCTGTTTCTTGTCGAGGTGGTTCATGCCCAGGCAGGCCGAGCAGACATATTCCTTCGACAGGCCGGCCGCCTTGGCGATCTCCTTCCAGGTCAGGTCTTTCTCGAATTTGGCCTCGAGGATGGCTTCTTTCATATCGGTTTTGTTCATCGGCTTTTTCCTTGGGTATGTGGACGGGGAGTTGGATATACCTTCCGATGTGATTGCAAGAGAAGTGCCAAGGGGTGGGCCGGGTGCTTTTCTGAAGAGCGGCCGGCGCCTCGCCGGATCAGCGACTGCCAGGCGCGACGGACCCGGGCAGTGAAATGTCCGACATTGTCATCATTGTTCGGTGGCACACCGCGGGCAGATCACGAAATCGCCAGCATTCGCGGTGTTCTATGCAGTGGCACGATGCCTGCAATGCCTGGGGCATAACGCCATTCAGGAATCGAGCAATGACCGACAGCATACGTACAGACTTCATCAGCCACACGTTCAAGGGCCAGCGTTCACCGACACTGCTCGACATCGACGTCACCATCCGGGCCGGCGAGCAGGTCGCCCTGATCGGGCGCAGCGGCTGCGGCAAGTCGACGTTGTTGCACATGCTGGCCGGACTGCTGCTGCCAACCGAGGGCTGCGTCAGGATCCACGGCCGTCAGGTCACGCGCCCCAGCGAGAAGTGGAACATGATGTTCCAGAAGCCTTCGTTGTATCCATGGATGAGCGTGGCCGACAACGTGGGCCTGGGGCTCGCCTTTGCCGGCAGGAAAGACCCGCAGCGTGTAGCGTACCTGCTCGAACTGGTCGGCCTCAGCGAAAAGGCCGCGGCCAATCCGCAGAGCCTGTCCGGTGGCCAGCAACAGCGTGTCGCGCTCGCCCGCTCGCTCGCGACCTCGCCGGAGGTGTTGCTGCTCGACGAACCCTTTTCCGCCCTCGATGCCTTCACCCGCTCATCGCTGCAGGACGAGGTGTCGCGAATTGCGCGCGAACAGAACCTGACCATGGTGATGGTTACCCATGACATCGATGAGGCGGTCGCGATGGCTGACCGCGTGCTGATCATGGCCGCGAACCCGGGACGCATCGTCGGAGAGATACAGGTTGAGCTGACATCGCCACGGCAGCGCGCCACACCCGAATTCAGCCGTCAGCGCGAGGCACTGATGACCTCGTTCGAACAGCTGGTCGGCGGCGAGACGACAGCTGCCGAAGAGGAAGAACCCGAGCAGGCCGGCAAACGCAAGGCTGCCTGACTACCGAATCACGAAACACGTAAAGAAGGATCAACCCGATGAGCAGCTACGACGACGAACTGAAATACATAGAACAGCACGAGATGAGCCGACGCGACTTCATGCTCGACATGATGGCCGCAGGCGGGCTGTTCGGTGCGGGCATGACGCTTCCGGGTGCCGGTGTCGCCAACATGGCGGTGCCCGATGACGAAATTGTTCGGATCGGTTACCTGCCGATCACCGATGCCACTGCGCTGCTGGTTGCGCACGGGATGGGTTTCTTCGAGGACGAAGGGCTCAAGGCCGAAAAGCCAACCCTGATCCGCAGCTGGTCACCGCTGGTC
>JAGRHB010000239.1 GCA_020445245.1 Gammaproteobacteria bacterium | reverse complement strand
GAATGGCATCAACACACCCAGGCGTCCGATAGCGCGATGAATCAATGGCCACACACGACAGGGATACGCCTCGGCATCGCAATGCCGCTGCTGGTCCTGTTCGCCCTCGGTGTCGCCTGGCCGCTGGGCGCGCTGCTGCTCAACCAGCTGCCTTCAGACCCGTCCGGGATCGGTCAGCTGCGCCGCTTGGCCGGAGACGCCGCGCTGCAAGCGTCTGCACTACAGACACTGGGCGTAGCACTGCTGGCGTGTACGGTGGCGAGCCTGATCGCGATACCGGTGGCCTTCGTCGCAGTACGCGCGCGACCATCGGCACAGCGACTGATCAAGCTGTGTGCAATCCTGCCTCTGGCCATGCCGCCGTTCGCAGGCGCCGGACTGCTGCTACACAGTGTCGATCTGTTCAATCAAAGTGAGTGGGCACGGACCACCGGCATGCTGCAGGTACACGGCAGCGCCGTCGCGCTGGCCATGGTGCTGGCATTGCACTACTTCCCGCTGATCCTGTTCAGCCTGCTCTGTGGCCTGCAGGGCATCGACCGATCGCTGGAAGACAGCGCACGCAACCTCGGTGCTGGCCGCTGGCAGGTGCACTGGCACATCCTCTGGCCTCTGGCCCGCCCGGCCTATGGGTTCGCTGCCGGCCTGATGATGCTGCGGGTCCTGGAGGACGTCGGTACCCCGCTGATGCTCGGCGTCGATGGGATGCTGGCACCGCGGTTGTTGCAGTGGCTGCTGAGCGACGGCCCGTCCGGCGCACTGTTCGGACTCGGCGGCACCCTCCTGTTGATCTTGTCGCTGGCCATTGCAACCCTCGCCTGGAGTTCCCTTCTTGCACCGCAGACACCGCCGGCAACGGCGGTCACGCGAAATCCGGACCACCGGCGGGCCGGTGCTGCCGGCTGGCTGCTGATGGCCTTGGTCGGGGTGATCGCCACCACCCCCTTCCTGTGGCTGATGATCACAGCGACAGGTGCGGAATGGCACGGTGGCCTGCTGCCCGCGGTCTTCAGCCCGAGTACGCTGCAGACGCTGACAATCGACTGGCTGCCGACGCTGACAACCACACTGCACTATGCCGTCGGAGTCGCGTTGTGGGTGCTGCTGGTCGCGGCGGTCACGGCAACGGTGTCGGCCAGGCCCGACCTGCTGGGCAGAACCACCCGCTTTGCCGTGGCAGCGCTGTACGCAGTGCCCGGCGTGGTGCTCGCCGGCGCCTGTCTGTACACCGCGGAGATGTTTGGGAAACCCCTGCCGCTACCCACCGGTATCGGGTGGCTGCTGTTGGTGCTGGTGGTCGGCGTCAAGCAGGTGCCATTCGCGCAGCGCCTGCTGCTGTACCGTCTGCACGGCGAGGCGGCACTGCCGGCCGATGCGGCACTCAGCCTCGGTGTCAGGCGTGCCGGTATTCGCCGGCGCGTCGGCCCGGCGGCTCTGGCGGCGACCGTGGGCGCGCTGGTGCTGCTCGCAGGCAGCGCGGCCGTTGCCGAGCTTTCGGTGGCGCTGGCGCTGCTCGGCAACGGAGACGCGCCTGTTGCACTGGGTATCTTTCACGCGCTGCGGACGCCGTCCGAAGTGCCGCAGGGTCTGGCTGCGGCGATGGTACTGACCATCCTTCTGGCACTCTGCCTGCTGCTGGTCCTGGCACTGTCAGCGCCGCGTCGCGCAGGCGCGCCGCGCACGACTGAACGATGAGGACAACGAAATGAGCAAGGCAGAGCCGTGCAGCCTCGACCTTCATGACGTCGACGTCGTGCTCGACGAGCGCGAGGTGCTGCGCAAGATCAGCCTCAGCGTACTGCCCGGTGAACTGCTGGCGGTACTCGGTGGTGCACGGTCGGGCAAAAGCACACTGCTGCGCACGATTGCCGGACTGGATACAACCGCCGCCGGTGAGATCTGGATCGGCAGCACGGAGATCACCGGGACACCGACCGAACGACGCCAGGTGGCGATCCTGCTGCAATCGTACCCGCTGTGGCCGCAGATGACGGTTGCGGCAAATATCGCCTTTGCACTGCGGCGCCAGCACCTGACCAGGGCGCAGGTCCGTGAACGCGTGCAGCAGGAACTAGAGCTGGTCGGCCTGCGGGATTTCTCACGACACCGCCCGTGGCAGCTGTCGGCGAGCCAGCAGCAGCGCGCGGCACTGGCGCGCACATTGGCAGGTGGCGCGCGGATCGACCTGCTCGACGAACCGTTCAGCATGCAGGATACACGGCTGCGCGGAAGGCTGCTGCGGCTGCTGAAGCACCGGCAGCAGCAGCATGGAACGACCACGCTGTTCACCACCCAGGATCACCGCGAGGCCCTGCGGTTCGCTGATCGGGTTGCGCTCCTCGATCGTGGTGAACTGCAGCAGATCGGGACCCCGGCGGACCTATACGACCAGCCGCACAACCGCTGCGTCGCCGAATACCTGGGCGACAGCAACCTGCTGGACGGCGAGATCGAATACGTCGGCGAGCAGCCGCTGTTTCGCACTGCCACCGGCATCGTCTTTCCGCTGTTCGACCATGCGGTAAGACGCACCCGCACCGGCACCGCCATGTTTCGCCCACACGATCTGCACGTCGTCGGTGACGAAGACGAACTGTTTGCCGACCTGATCCGATTCAGCGGACGGATCGAACAGATCGAGTTCCTCGGCGCCACCCTGCGTTACGGCATCGATCTCGGCGAAACAACCGTCTGGATGGACCAGCCGCGGCACGCGACCATGTCCCTGCAAATCGGCGATCCAATCACGGTCGGGCTGGAGCCGGCAAGGATCCGTATCCTCGAGGGCTGATACGACGGCCGCCGTGATCATCCCGGACACCCCGACCCGGCACCGCGTGCGCATCTGTTAGCCTAGGAGTCCGTTGGACTCCTGACTCACCGAAGAGGCCCTCTGCATCGTGACATGGACACTCGCCGACCTGGACGTCGGCACCACGCTGTTGACCGTCAACAACCGTCTGGCAACCGAGCTGCGGGCACGTTACGACGCCCTGCAGGTGGCCGCCGGGCGGAAGGCATGGCCGAGTGCCGATATCCTGCCGTGGCACGCCTGGCTGACACGCCAGTATCAGCAGTTGCTGGACGCCGGCCACACCGATCTCGACCTCCTCAATCCGGCGCAGGAACGCGTGGTCTGGCAGGAAGTCATCGAGCGACACGGTGAACCGGGTGCGCTGCTGCGCCCGGCGGCTGCAGCCGAGAGCGCGCAGACTGCGCACCGTCTGTGCAGCGACTGGCAGCTGGATCGACACCCACTCGCAACCCTTGGCGGCGGCGAGACGCGGACCTTCCTGCAATGGCGACATGCATTCGAGACCGAACTGGGGCAACGCCGGCTGCTCAGCGCGCCAGGACTGACACCGTTGATCACAACGGCCTATGCGGACGATGTACTGGCGCCACCACGCTGCGTGGTGCTTAGCGGCTTCGATGCCTTGTCACCGGTACAGACCGGTCTGTTCGAGCTGATGCAGCGCAAGGGATGCACAGTGTTCCGGCACACCAGCAGCGGCGCAGCGGCGCAGCATCAACGCGTCGAGGCGGTCGACGCCGACGACGAGATCCGCATGGCCGCCACTTGGGCGCGCGGGCAGCTGGCCACCCAGGCTCAGTCACGCATCGCGATC
>JAGRHB010000238.1 GCA_020445245.1 Gammaproteobacteria bacterium | reverse complement strand
CCAGGCCGAACTGCACCCCCAGCGCCGTGGCCACGCCCTTGCCGCCCCTGAAACCGAAAAACACCGGGTAGAGATGGCCGAGAAAGGCGGCGGCGCCGACCACCGCGAAGGTCTGCTCCGGCCGATCGAGCAGGTGACACAGGGCGACCGGGACAAAACCCTTTAGGCTGTCGCCCAGCAGCGTGATCGCGGCGGCTTTCCTGCCACCGATCCGCAGCACGTTGGTTGCGCCCGGGTTGTTCGAGCCCTGGGTGCGCGGGTCGGGCAGGCCCATCAGGCGGCATACGACGATGGCGCTGGAGATGGACCCCATGAGGTAGGCAGCGATGATCAGTGACAGGTCAAGCATGGCCTTCACGGCTCCGATGGTCAGGCGGCATTAAGCGATAGCCGTACGTCCCGGTCAAGGACCTGAACTGCTAACATCGACGCCTGACTTGGCGTGGATTGGATTGAAATGGACATCGTGTTTCTGCGCGATCTGCGCATCGATACCGTCATCGGGATCTACGGCTGGGAAAGGCGCACCCGGCAGACGCTGATCTTCGACCTGGAGATGAGCGCCGACATCGCACGCGCCGCCGCCTCCGACGACATCAAGGACACCCTGAACTACAAATCGGTGGCGAAACGCCTGATCCAGTTTGTTGGCGAGAGTGAGTTCCAGCTGGTCGAGACGCTGGCCGAACGCTGCGCACAAATCATCCGCGAGGAGTATGGCGTGCGCTGGGTGCGGCTCACCCTGAACAAGAAGGGTGCGGTGCGCGGGGCAACCGACGTCGGTGTGATCATCGAGCGCGGAGAACCCTATTGATGCCGCGTGTCTGGGTCAGCGTCGGCAGCAATATCGACCGTGAACGACATATCCGCGTCGCGCTGCGCGAGTTGCGGCAGGCATTTGGCGAGCTGACTGTTTCACCGGTGTACGAGACCGCCGCCGTGGGTTTTGACGGTGACGCCTTTCTCAACCTGGTGGTCGGCTTTTTCAGTGAGCTGCCGCCCGCGAAGCTGCATCGGATGATGCGCGAGATCGAGGATCGCCACGGGCGCCGGCGTGATGGTGAAAAGTTCTCGGCTCGGACGCTCGATCTGGATGTCCTCACCTATGGCGACACAGTGGGTGATGACGGCGGCAAGGCGCTGCCGCGCGACGAGATCCTGCGCTATGCCTTCGTCCTGGCGCCCCTGACAGATGTTGCTGCCAGTGAGCGGCACCCGGTGTCTGGCGACAGCTATGGTGATCTGTGGCGGCGGTTTGCCAAGACCAACGAGGCACATCTGCATCGCGTCGACGATACGGCCTGGTTGCAGGGCTGGGAGAGCGATTGAGTCTGCGCGCGCCGTTGCACGCGGAGCCCGTATCCGGCGCCGTTGCGCGCCGGGTTGCCGTCTTCCTCGCGTTTCTTTCAGGATACTTCCTGCTCGGCATGGCCGGTCTGCAGTTGCAGTCGGCGCAGACCGGTGTCACCCCTGTCTGGCCGGCATCCGGTTTTGCGTTCGCGATGGTCTATTGGTTCGGGGTTGCACAGGTGGCTGCCATCGTGCCGGCGATGTTGGCGCTCGGCTGGCTGGTTGGCGTGCCCGCCGAGGTTGCTGCGATATCGGCCGCCGGCAGCATGCTGGAAGTGGCGCTGCCCGTGCTGCTGATGCGTCATTTCAGTGTCGATCCCGGGCTGCGCCATCTGCGTGATGCGTTGCTGTTCGTTGCGATCGGCCCGGTACTCGGACCGATGCTCAGCGCGACGGCTGGCGGCATTGCGTTTGCCGTCGCCGGTGGTGAGATTATCGACCCACCGCGCCTTTGGCTTCTGTGGTGGCTCGGCAACAGTGTGGGCATCCTGCTGGTCGGTGGGTTCGGACTGGTCATGGTGGCGCGTCGCTCCTTGCGCGTCGGGCGTAAGGCAGCACTGTTTCTGCTACCGGCCGGTGCGGCGGTTCTTGTGATAACGGTGGCCGGGATCTCACAGATCACGCACGTGACCTCACCGTTGATCCTCTATCTGCTGATCCCGGTCTTCGTGCTGGCGGCCCAGCACGGGGACCCGTTACCCGTCCTGGCGCTTGGCGTGCTGGTGATGATCGTGTTGCTTGCGTCTGCCGCATGGCTTCCGGCCGAAAGCCTGGCCCAGACCGATCTGGGTATCCTGTACCTGGATATCAGTCTGCTGTGGGTGGTCGTGTTCACCGGGATGATGGTCAGCAGTGCCCGCCGCGAGATGCAGGCGCGCGAACAGGTCTCGTGGCTGGCCAACCACGATGCGCTGACCCGCCTGCTCAATCGACATGTCTTCATGGAGCGGCTCGAAAACGCGCTGTCTCACCGTGCTGGCGACGACGGGTCCCACGTCCTGGCCTACCTGGACCTGGATCACTTCAAGGCCCTCAATGACGCCGAGGGACACCGCGCCGGCGACCAGGTGCTGCGGGACATCAGTGCGATCCTGAGTCAGGAAGTTCGCAAGGCAGACACGCTGGCGCGCCTGGGTGGTGATGAGTTCGGTGTGCTGCTGGAAGACTGCCAGTTGCTCGACGGTTGTTCCATTGCGGAAAATATCCGCAGCCGGATCGAACGCTACGAATATGTTGGCGCACGCGGCATCTATCGTGTCGAGGCCAGCATTGGTCTGGTCCGGCTGGAATCGCGGCATGGCACGCCCGAGGAGGCGCTGCACGATGCGGACAGCGCCTGTTACGACGCGAAGCGCGCAGGGCGTAACGGTGTCCTTGTCTTTGCGGGCGCCACCCCCGTGACCGAGGGCTGAACAACCGCTATTGCTGTACGCTGCGTCCGCCGTCCACCGCCAGGATCTGGCCGGTGATGTAGTCGGGCCCGGTAACCATGAACAACACCGCCTGTGCGATCTGTTCTGCGCCGGCAGGCCGACCGAGCGGTATGCGTTTGAGTATCTCCTGTTTGGCGGCATCACCCATATAGCCGTCTGGCCACAACGCCGCACCGGGGGCTATGCCATTGACCCGAACCTCGGGTGCCAGGTCGCGTGCGAGCGCCTTGACCATCATGGCGTTGGCCGCCTTCGCCATGCAATAGATAGGGTGATCGGCATTCGGCCGCTCGGCGTGGATATCGACCATGTTGACGATGCAACCGCGGCGTCGGCGCAACTCCGCTGCCGCGGCTTGGGCGAGGAAGAAGGGTGCCCGTGCATTGCTGCCGAACAGGTCGTCCCATTGTACGGTCGTCGCTTCACCGACCGGGGTGGGGTAGTAGCTGGAGGCATTGTTGATCAGTATGTCGAGTCCACCGTCGAACGCGATCGCCGTCTCGATCAGGCGCGGCCAGCAATCGGGGGTATTGAGGTCGCCTTGCACGATGGCTGCAGAATGCGGACGTATCGCGAGCAACTCGTCGCGTAACGCCTCTGCCGCAGCGGCCGAGCGACGGTAGTGGATGACCACCGCAGCACCGGCGGCATGCAGATGGCGCACCGTGGTGGCACCAAGTCGCGCGGCGCCGCCGGTGATCAGAGCGGTTTTTCCCTGCAGGCTGACAGATGGCTCCAAGTGAATCCCCCCGGTTGCTAGACTGATGTCAATGACAGACCTGGTCGAGACTATATCAACCCGGGCCTGTTTGCCGTTCAACCTTGTGCAGGAAACTCGTACTTGGA
>JAGRHB010000237.1 GCA_020445245.1 Gammaproteobacteria bacterium | reverse complement strand
CCAGGCACCCTGGTTTCGTGGTTCTTCCTGGCACCAGATGATCTCTGAAGCGGCGCTGTACCTGTCCAGCAACTCGCCGAGGCGCCGGCGTGGGAAAGGATACAACTGCTCGACGCGTAGGATGGCGATGTCGGTGATCGTTTGCTCACGCCGCTGGCTGAGCAGATCGAAGTACACCTTGCCGCTGCACAACACGACTCGCCTCACGTCCTGCGCCTGTATCGAATCCTGCTCCGGCAACACGCTTGCGAGCGCGCCGTTGCTGAAACTGCTCAGCGTCGACTTCGACAGTGGATGGCGCAACAGGCTCTTGGGTGTCATCACGACCAGTGGCCGGCGGAAGCGCCGCTTGATCTGGTCGCGCAACAGATGGAAGAACTGCGCCGGTGTGGTCGGCACCCATACACGCATGTTCAGTTCCGCGCACAGTTGCAGGAAGCGCTCCAGACGCGCCGAGGAATGTTCCGGTCCCTGACCCTCGAAGCCGTGTGGCAGGAACAGGGTAAGCTGACACAGCCGCCCCCACTTCAGGTATCCACTGGCGATGAACTGATCGATGATCATCTGTGCGCCGTTGGAAAAATCGCCGAATTGCGCCTCCCAGATCACCAGCGTGTTGGGGCTCGAGGTTGCATAACCGTACTCGAAACCCAGCACCGCCAGTTCGGACAGCAGCGAGTTGATGACTTCAAAGCGCGGCTGTCCGTCGAACAGGTGAGCCAGTGGAATGTGGCTGCGTGCGGCCTGTTGATCGTGGTAGGCGGCGTGGCGATGCGCGAACGTTCCGCGAATGGAGTCCTGGCCGGACAAGCGAACCGAGTGGCCGTCCTGCAGCAAGGTCGCGTAGGCGAGGATCTCCGCCATCCCCCAGTCGACCTGGAGGTCCCCACTGAGCATGCGGCGTCGCTCATTGACCACTCGCGCCACGCCGCGCTGCAGCTCAAAATCCGCCGGTACCTGCAAGGCCCGGGTCCCGAGGCGCTGTAAAGATTGCATCGCAACGCATGTATCGACCTGGTCACCCGGCCGGGCATTGAGGTATTGCTCCCAGTGGGCTTCGTAGCCGGTGCGCGAGCCATGGAGAAACTCACGTACGACGACTTTCCCCTGCTCCAGCGACGCACGGTATGCCTCACGCATCGCGTCGGGTTCGTCTGGCCCGATCAGGCCGTCACCGACCAGTCTTCTGGCGTACGATGTGCGTACCGTTTCCAATTCACGGATTCGCTGGTACATCTGCGGCTGGGTCATCATCGGCTCATCCGCCTCGTTGTGTCCCTGACGGCGATAGCAAACCAGGTCGATCACCACGTCGTTGTGGAAGGTCATGCGATAGTCGAGTGCCAACCGGGTGACGAACAGCACCGCATCCGGGTCGTCTCCATTGACGTGAAAGATGGGTGCCTGGATCAGCTTGGCGACTTCTGTGCAGTACAGCGTCGAACGCGCCTCCTGCGGATGACTGGTGGTGAAGCCGATCTGGTTGTTGACCACCACGTGGATTGTTCCACCTGTACCATAGGCGGGGGTCTTCGACAGGTTCAGCGTTTCGGTGACCACTCCCTGGCCGATGAACGCCGCATCGCCGTGGACGATTACCGGCAGGACCAGGTCGGCACCATCTTCGTCGTGCCGATCCTGGCGGGCGCGGCAGCCCCCCTGCACGACGGGCGCGATCACCTCCAGATGCGAGGGATTGAAGGCGAGCGAGAGATGGACGGGACCACCGGACGTCTGGATATTCGAATAGAAGCCCTGGTGATACTTGACGTCGCCCGAGCCGCTGACGGGGTCGTGTCCCAGTCGTCCCTCAAATTCGGAAAACAGCTCGCTGGGTGCCTTGCCAAGCAGATTGACCAGGACATTGAGGCGGCCGCGATGGGCCATGCCGATTACCACATCGGTGACACCACGCTTGCCGCCACCCTGTACGATCTCGTCGAGCAGCGGGATCAGTGAGTCGCCGCCTTCGAGCGAGAACCGCTTTTGGCCGACGTAGCGGCGATGCAGGTATTGTTCAAATCCTTCCGCCGCCGTCAGGTCGCGCAGTGTGTCTATACGAATCTCTGCGGAATGCTGGTCGGACCAGTGGCCACGGGACGATTCCAGCCGGCGCTCGATCCAGCGGCGTTCATCGGAAGGCGAGATATGCATGTGCTCGCTGGCGACGCTGCCGCAGTACACGCGCTGAAGAATCCCGATGACCTCATGCAACGGCAGTGCCTTTTCCGTGTCAATCGACAACACGCTGATGGTCTGCTGCAGGGCGGCCTCGTCGAGGCCATAGTACGTAGGGTCGAGTTCTTTGGGGCGCTGCCGGTCCATCAGCCCCAGCGGGTCAATTTCCGCGTGCAGATGTCCCAGCAGCCGGTATGCCATGATCAGCCGCTCGATACCGGTAACCACATCCGGCATCGCGGCCCCGGGCGGAACACCGCGTCTCGGGGCCGGGCCGGCGTCGGAAGCGCCCTGCTCGAAGCCGTAAAAGAAACTACGCCATTCCGGTGACACGCTGTCCGGTGATTCACAGAATGCCGCGTAGAGTTGGTCGATGTACTCGGCATTGGCCCCGCTGAACGCCGAGGTCCGTTGTCTGGTGTTTAGGGGCTTGTCCATCTTAATTGCTCAAAGACGATCCGTACTGCCGGAATTGGCACAGGAGTTTTCCAACGGATTCGCGGCGAGGGGGCCTCGATGCCTGCAATCTACCCGATATGGCTGTGTCGGGTCATTGATCCCCGGCAGCTGCCCGCCGCTGTCGCCGTTGGATGCCGGCGCGGCGGCATGATTCGTCTATTCGTATCGCAGCGCATCGATGGGGCGCAACTGTGCCGCCTTGCGCGCCGGGTGCAGGCCGAAGAACACGCCGACCAGACCGGCGAACAGACATGCGATCAGCACCGAACCCGGGGTAATGCTGACCGGCAATTCGGAAAAGCGCGCCACCGCCAGCGCGCCACCGAGCCCGACCAGGATGCCGAGTACGCCGCCGGCGGCGCTCAGCAGCAGTGCCTCGAGCAGGAACTGCCACAGGATGTCACGCCGGCGCGCGCCGAGTGCCATGCGGATGCCGATCTCGCGTGTGCGCTCGGTGACGGATACCAGCATGATGTTCATGATGCCGATGCCTCCCACCAGCAGTGACACCGAAGCGATGCTGCCGAGCAGCCAGCTGAACACCCTGGCACTCTCCTCGGATGACTGCGCCAGCTCGGCGCGGTTGTAGCTGCGGAAGTCGTCGGCATCTTCGCCGGTCAGGCGGTGGCGGCTGCGCAGCAGCTGGGTAATGTCCTTGAGCGCCTGGAACGAGGCCTCGCGACCGCTGGTGGCGATGTCGATTCGATGGATATGGGTGATGCCCAGCAGCTTGCGTTGCACCGTGGTGATCGGCATGAACACCGCGTCGTCCTGGTCGGTGCCCCATGCGGTCGCCCCCTTTTCTTCCATGACACCGATCACCTTGCAGGCGGTGCCCTTGACGACGAGGGTTTCACCGAGCGGGCTGGCCAGGCCGAACAGTTCCCTTGCGACCGTCTGCCCGAGCACGCAGACGTGCGCCGCGCCGGCCACGTGCTGTTCGGTAATGAAGGTGCCGGCGGCCAGCGGCCAGCTGCGTACATCGACATACGCCGGTGTAACCCCTTCGACGCTGGTGCCCCA
>JAGRHB010000236.1 GCA_020445245.1 Gammaproteobacteria bacterium | reverse complement strand
AGTGCTAGCAGGTCATGCCTTCGACGCTGAAAATCACGTCGCCGGCACCTGCCTCAGCGCCCGTTTGCGGCGCGAGGTAGCGTTGCCAACCGCGACGCAGCAGCAGAAATGCCATCAGACCAACGAGTACCATGGCCGCGCCGATCTCCCACCAGGCGGCGGAATTGTGGCGGTGCATCGGCGCATCCGTGGCCGTGTCGCCGAGCACGAATTCGAAGCCCATGCCCAGACCGATGCTGGCAACGATCACTGTCCCCAGGTACAGGGCGAGAACCCGCCCACCCAGTGCGCGATAGATGGCGCCCATGGTCGCGATATTGGTCGCCGGTCCGGCCATCAGGAACACCAGCGCCGAACCGGCCGGCATACCCGCAGCGATCAGCGACGCGGCGATCGGCACCGAGCTGGTGGTACAGACATACATCGGCAGAGCAATTGCCAGCACCAGGAGCATGCCGGGCAGCCCCTGCGACCAGGCTACATGCTGGAAATAATCCGGCGGCACTGCGGTGGTGATGGCCGCGGCCAGCAGGATACCGGCGATCAGCCACAGGTCGATCGCCGCCAGGATGTCAAACAGCGCATAGCGCAACACGGCGGTCAAGCGGTTGCCGGCGGCGCGCCAGTATTCACCCTGCTCGTCGTCGCCAGCCACTGGGGCACCTTCATCGGTGAGTCGACTGACCAACCAGCCACCCGCCACCCCGGTGACGAACGCCGCCACCACCTTGAACAGCGCAAACGGCCAGCCGAGGAATGCGGCACTGACCAGGACCGAGTCGACCCCGGTCTGCGGCGTGCTGATCAGAAATGATGTCGTGGCCCCCTTCGAAGCGCCCTGGTTGCGCAGACCGATCGCAGTCGGCACCACGCCGCAGGAGCAAAGCGGCATCGGTACGCCGATCAGGGCGGCGCGCACGGCGCTGCCCAGCGTCGGCTGGCTCAGATGGGCACGTACCAGGCCGTCCGGGAAATACACCCGCAACACGCCGGCCAGCAGCAACCCGAGGATCAGGGCCGGCGACAGCTCCAGCAGCACGATCCACAGTTCTGTCAGGTAGCCATCGAACAACCCGTCACCCCTCTCATCGGATGTGATCACCGGCTCGCCCCAGGCACCCCGCAACGCGGAGACACAGCGACCGTATTTGTGACGTAAGTGTATACCCTGGCGCTCGTCACAGCGGCAGCCCGGGACAACCGGGGTAACGCCCGGGGCCGTGTCAAAACTGCCGATACTCTCGCCTAAGCGACTGTCTGGGCTTGACTTTGTATATTAGTTAATGCTAATATCTACGCCGTTTCACACCGCGAGCCGTAACAGCGGTTCCGACCAACCCTTTCTGGAGCGACCCTATGTCCATTGAGCGTATCGTTATGGCGTTTGCCGGCATCATGATCATGTTGAGCGTGGCCCTCGGCATGCAAGGCAGCCCGATCTTCCATCACAGCTATTGGCTGTATTTCACCGCTTTCATCGGCCTGAACCTGTTCCAGTCCGCGTTTACCGGGTTCTGTCCTCTGGCGACGATCCTGAAAAAGATGGGCAAGAAGCCCGGCGTCGCTTTCTGAGACCGGCTCACCCGATCGTGCGAAAGCCGGCCATTGCGCCGGCTTTTTTCGTGGTAATCGCCGAGAGGGCCCGGCTCCCACAACGTCACGCACACCCGTAGCGGGCCGGCCCCTGGCCGATGCGATCACACCGGCTCGGCAAACAGATCGTGTTCGTCGTAGCCGGTGACCTGCACCTCGATGAAATCACCGGCACCGACGTCTTCCCAATCGCCATCGATGATCACCAGACCGTCCACCTCCGGTGCGTCTCCGGGGCCGCGGGCGACCATCCGTCCCTCCTGCACCTCGTCGATCAACACGGTCATGATGCGGCCGACCTGCAGGGCCAGCTTGTCGCGGCTGATCTCGGCCTGGATCTCCATGAAGCGCTCCAGTCGATCCTGCTTGACGGCTTCAGGTACCGGGTCAGGCAGTGCATTGGCGGCCGCGCCGTCGACCGGCGAATAGGCAAAGCAGCCAACGCGGTCGAGCTGCGCCTCCTGGATGAATTCGAGCAACTGGTCGAAGTCCTGTTCGGTCTCGCCGGGAAAGCCGACGATGAAGGTCGAGCGCAGCACCAGATCCGGGCAGTCCTCCCGCCAGCGAGCGATGCGGCTCAGCACCTTCTCGGTCGCCGCCGGCCGCTTCATCGCCCGCAGGATCCGTTCGCTGCCATGCTGCAGCGGCATATCGAGGTACGGCAGGATCAGGCCTTCGGCCATCAGGGGCAGCAGCTCGTCGACATGCGGGTAGGGGTAGACGTAGTGCAGTCGCGTCCAGGCCGGCAGTTGCCCGAGCTCACGCGCCAGCGTGGTCAGTCGGGTCGCCAACGGTCGGCCCTGCCAGAAATCGGTGCGATACCTGATATCGACGCCATAGGCGCTGGTGTCCTGCGACACTACCAGCAGCTCGCGCACACCCGCGTCGACCAGGCGCTGCGCCTCGGCCAGCACCTCGCCAACCGGGCGGCTGACCAGCTCGCCGCGCATGCTCGGGATGATGCAGAAACTGCAACGGTGATTGCAGCCCTCGGAGATCTTCAGATAGGCATAGTGACGCGGCGTCAGCTTGATGCCCTGCGGCGGGATCAGGCTGGTGAAAGGGTCATGCGGGGCCGGCAGATGGGCATGAACGGCCTGCATCACCGCCTCGTAGTCGTGCGGTCCGGTCACCGCCAGCACGTCCGGATGGGCGGCCCTGATCTCATCGGCACGCACACCCAGGCAGCCGGTCACGATCACCCGGCCATTGCCGTGCAGGGCCTCGCCGATGGCATCCAGCGATTCGGCCACCGCGGCATCGATGAAACCGCAGGTATTGACGACCACCAGGTCCGCCCCCTCGTAGCTCGACGACAGGCCGTAGCCCTCGGCGCGCAGCTGGGTGAGGATGCGTTCGGAGTCGACCAGGTTCTTCGGGCAGCCCAGGCTGACGAAGCCGATCGTGGGTTCGGTGGATGCCATGTGTCCTCTAGTGGATCAGGCGCGCCAGATCGCCGCGGTATTTCTTGACCAGTGCGTGGTCGCCACCGAGGGTGTCGAAGATCGCGAGCAGACCGCGCCGTGCCGCACCGTCGTTGTAGTCACGCCTGTTTCGCAGCACCACGATCAGCGCCTGCAGTGCGGCCTCGTACTCGTCGCGCACCAGGTGCAGCGCAGCGGCCTGAAAATGTGCATCGAGGTCCGGCGGCGACTGTGCCATCCGGTCCCAAAGTGCCTGTTCGTCATCCACCGAACGTGCGGTGGTGATGAAGTCCAGGTGTGCGCGCAGCGTGGCCAGCTCGGCGGTATCACGCGCCGTAGCAGGCATCGCGACCAGCACCTCGCGCGCCTCATCGTAGCGGTGTACGCGCATCAGCAGCTTCGCCAGCATCGATGGGATGTCCAGATTCTCGGGGTCGGCCACGGCGCCTTCCGCCAACACCTGGATAGCCTTGTCGTGCTCGCCCTGATCCCAGGCCCTGGCTGCCGCCAGGCGCACCTTGTCTCCGAGTGGTACCAGGTAGCGGTCGACGATGGTGCGGTAGTCCGCCTCGGGCTGCATACCGTGGAATGCCTCCACCACCCTGGCATTGCGGAACAACTTGAACGACGGCAGGCTCTTGAACCAGAA
>JAGRHB010000235.1 GCA_020445245.1 Gammaproteobacteria bacterium | reverse complement strand
GTTGAAGCGTGATCCGGTCAGTCCCTCCTGCAGCGCGATGACCTCGTTGGCCACGCTGCGTGCGAATGGCTGGTGTTCGGCCCAGAGCTGGCTCACGGTGCCGCCGCAGCGCAGGCCGGCGATATTGCTGGTCAGGATGTACAGGTTCTTGACCACCAGCTCGAACAGCATCTCGCGTGGCCTGTCGGTCAGCTTGACCGGGATATCCAGGGTGGCGAGTGCCTGAGCCAGCAACTTGGCGCGTGGACCGAAGGCCGGCGACGGGACGATGACCTTCACATCCTGCCCCTTCTTCTTCTCGAACCAGACCGAGATCACACTGACCTCTTCGAGATCGGCATAGTCGTCGGGCAGCAGCTCGTTCTGCAGTAGGACCAGCCGCTTGCGCCAGACCTTGGGTATGTCCTTCAGCACCGCCTGCAGATCACTTTCGGCAACGGCGACCAGCACCAGTTTAGGTGCCGGGACGAGGCGTGCGAGCTTCTTCATGCGGGTGTCGCGATTGACCGGATATACCGGGTGCCCCAGGCGCAGCAGGCTGCGCGCAAAGACACTGCCCATCTCACCCATGCCGATGACCACGACCGGTTTCTTTGCCATCCCTTTTTGCGCCCGTATCGCCTGACCAAGGATTGAGCGTCCTTATTAACACGACCCGTTGGTGTTTGGGAAACACCGGTTTACAGGTGTATGAGGCCTGTCCCTGGACGGATTGGTTCGCTATGCGCCTGTCGCCGAGAGGGCCCGGCTCCTACATTCCCTTGCGCCAGGTGATTTCCCTGCCGCCATCACCGCGAGCGAGCACACGCGCCAGCACGAACAGCAGGTCGGACAGGCGGTTGAGGTATCGGATACTCGCCGGGTTGACGGTCTCGTCGCGCGACAGCCGGAGCAGTTCACGCTCGGCCCGCCGGCACACCGCGCGAGCCTGGTGGCAGCGTGCCGCCGCTTCGTTGCCGCCCGGGAGGACGAATTCCTCGAGCGCCGGCAGATCGGCGTTGAAGCAATCGAGTGCCTGCTCCAGTTCGCTGCTGCGGGCGTCTGCGATGATGGCTGTACCCGGCATCGCCAGTTCACCGCCGAGATCGAACAGGCGGTGCTGCACGGCTTCGAGCAGGTTGTCTGTCGCCATGTCTGTTACCTGCACGCGCAGCAGGCCGACAGCACAGTTGAGTTCGTCGATACTGCCGATCGCTTCGATACGGGCGTGGTCCTTGGGCAGGCGCGGGCCGCTGGCCAGCCCGGTGGTCCCGTCATCGCCGGTACGGGTGTAGATACGGGTCAGGCGTTTGCTCATCGGTTATTCCTCGAATCGGTAGCTGGCTTCAACCCAGAAATTGCGCTCGGGTGCCGGGTTGTAGCCATTGCCGGCAAACGAACTGGCGCCGGTTTCGCTATAGCGTGCGTCGAACAGATTATTGATCCGCGCACTCAGACGCCAGTCACCCAGGTCGCGATGCGCGCTCAGGTCGGCCACCGTATAGGCGTCGAGCGGCGGCGCGGTGTTGGTGTAATCAGAGCCGAGGTACTGTTCTCCGACATAGGCGACATCCAGGCGCAGCAGCCAGTCGTCCTGTGGCCGGCATTCCGCGTACAGATTGGCCTTGTGTACGGGCACCAGCGGCACACTGCTGCCGCTGTGGGTGCCGCTGGTGATCTTGCTGTCGATGTAGTCGTATCCGGCACCCAGTTGCACTGTCGGCGACACGGCGATGTCGGCCGACAGGCCGAAGCCGAGGCGGCGGCTGCGCGGCAGGTTGACGTTGCTGAAGGTGACGGCGTCGAAACTGATCTCGTCTTCGAGGTCGAGTCGGTAGGCACGCACGCCGAGGTCGTATGCGTTTCTGGTCAGTTCGGCCCCGGCCTCGTAGGACACGCCGCGCTGGTTTTTCAGGCCGACCGGCTGCCCAAAAGGTACGTTGGTGTGTTCGTCGACTTTGGCAAAGCGGTAGTTCTGATCGGCACGCGCGAACAGGCGCCATGCCGGCTCGGGGCGGTACACCAGTCCGAGTGAACCTACCGTCACCGCATCGTCCAGGTCGACCGGTATGCCGCCATTGTTGATGTCATTTTGCACCTGCGCATGGCGCAGCCCGGCGGTTACCGACAGCCTCGATGACAGCGGGTGCATGACTTGGCCGTAAAGGGCTGCGATGTCCTGCGCGATGCCTTGCGGGCCGAATGCGGTGAGCAGCAGGTAGTCCGTGCGCTGCAGGTCGGCACCGAGGGTCCAGACGTTGTCTCCGAAGCGCCCGATCAGGCGTGGCGTCAGCTCGATCGTTTCGCGGTCCTGGGTCGACGGCGTGCCCGGAAAGCCGCGGAAGCTCTGCACGAATTCGCGCTGATCGTCGCGCACAGCCAGTTCCGCCTCGATCCGCCAGTGCGCACCGAGCGCCTGCTCGGTACCGATCCGCAGCACCTGGCTGGTGGTGTCGAAATAATCGTTGGGGAATACCGCCTGGCGCCGGTCGGCCGCCAGCTCGCTGGCAAACAGGGCGCCGGGTGTCTGTACATAGTCGTCGAGCAGCTGGGCATCGACGTAGCTGAATCCGCCCTGGTGATCGACCTCCAGGCGCGCATCGAGGCGCTGCATGCGGCTGGCGTTTCGCTCGCGGTAGTTGTCGCTCTCACGTCTGGTCGCCTGCACGCTGAGCCCGACCTGTTGGCCGAGCCGCTCGGTAATTCCGCCCTGCAGCTCCCAGCCGTCATAGCTGCCGCCTCCAGACTTCGCGTTCAGGCTGCGCGCATCCGGTCGTCGAGTGATCACGTTGATCAGCCCCCCGACAGCCTGGTTGCCATACAGGATCCCCGCACTGCCCTCGATGATCTCGATCTGCTCGACGTTTTCCAGGTCGATGCTGTTGAGATACAGGGTCGAGCTGTCCGTGGCCGGGTTGATCTTGCGCCCGTTGACCAGGATCACGACGTTCGAGTTTGCGGTGGCGCCGAAGCCGCGCATGTCGATGTTTGCGCTGCCGCCATCACCGATGCTGTCGGCGACGTGG
Organism: Gammaproteobacteria bacterium; assembly: GCA_020445245.1. The sequence goes on along the minus strand of JAGRHB010000235.1, from coordinate 669 downwards.
ATACCCGGCACGCGACGCAGCAGTTCTTCGAGATCGCGTGCACCGCTGTCTGCGATCTCGCGGCGCCCGATCAAGGTCGTTGCAGCAGGCATGTCCAGGCCGTGTTCGGCGCTGCGCGTGCCGCTCACGAATACGGGCGGCAGCGTGGTGGGGGTTGCGGCCAATGCCGTTTGAGAAACAAGGCTCAGGCCGATGGCCAACGATCGGATGCGCATTCTGTCTCCTCGTCAGTGCCCGCCGCACTGTACGTGTCGGGTCACAGCAGGAGGAGACAGCCTTCCGCGCAGTACCTGTCGGGAAGCGCCATGTCTCACGCAGCCCGCCGCGACGTGGATGATGGACGCTTGGGGCCGGTCTCCGGACTGACGGGGTGGTGCCTGTCGGGAACAACCGACTGCACCGTCACGCTGCGCCTTCCCACGTCGACGACGCAGTGGCTTTTGGGCAGCGGATGGGACCCGATCACCGTTGCGGGGGCAGTGTCGGCCTTGCCCTCCAATGGGGCTCACCGACTTCCCGTTTAACCTCGTGTGCGAAACAGCGCAAGAGGCACCTCAGGCGAGGCGTGGAATCTACGCGGGGGGAAGGGTCGTGGTCAAGCCACTCCGGGGTTGCCCGAAGCGGCCGGACGCGGGGATTACTTCATGAGTTCCTGGGTTACGAACACAT
>JAGRHB010000234.1 GCA_020445245.1 Gammaproteobacteria bacterium | reverse complement strand
CGGCCTGACGGATCAGCCGTGCCTGCGGGTTGTCCGGGTGGACCTGAAAAAACTGCGACATTTCTTATTTCAATGGCTGATGCGCCAGTCCTTCCAAATCGCGCTACATCCGTCCGGCAGCGCCGGTAGCCTGCCAAGCTCGATCCATGGGTGCTCGGGGCCGTGGTAATCAGACCCGGCAGACGCCAGCAATCCGAAGTCGCGCGCCAAAACCGCCATGGAAAAACTGTCATCCCGGCTGTGGCTGCCGGAGACCACCTCGAGCGCCGCACCGCCGACCTCGACGAACTCACCGATCAGCCGGCGCAGTTTGCTGCGCGTCATCTTATATCTTGCGGGATGTGCGATCACGGCCTGTCCACCGGCCAGGCGGATCCAGCGCACCGCCTCCTCGAGGCCCGCCCAGCGTCCGCTGACGAAGCCCGGTTTGCCGCTGACCAGGAACTTGCGGAACACGGCCCGCACGTCGGACGCGTAGCCATTATCCACCAGGAAGCGGGCAAAGTGCGTGCGACTGATCAACCTTCCGTTCGACAGGGCGCGGGCACCGGCAAACGCCTCCGGAATTCCGGCCTTGTCCAGGCGACGCCCGATCTCCTGCGCGCGCCAGTCGCGAAACTCACGCAGCCCCGCCAGTCCGACACGCAACTCCTCGGCGTCGGGACCCACACCCAGCCCGACGATGTGCACGGTCGCCTCGCCCCAGGTCACCGAAACCTCCACCCCGGGTACGAACCCAAGACCGAGCACACGGGCACTGTCCGCCGCCTCGGCCAGTCCTTCCAGGGTATCGTGGTCAGTCAGCGCCATCACACCAACCCCGGCAGCATGCGCGCGCTGCATCAGCTGCGTTGGCGTGAGGGTTCCGTCGGAAGCCGTGGAGTGGGCATGCAGATCAAATTGTGGTGACATGGCGTGCATTCTATCAGTAGGCCTGCAGTCGGCGCGGTGCATGGCAAAAAACGCGCCACAGCACACGGATTTCGCCACCCCCCACGCGTGCTAAACTGCCGCGCCATGAGCATGCCCCCGGCCGACCTCTCCTACCTGCGCGAGCGCTTGCGCGAGCTGGCCACGCTGGTCCAGGAAACCTGGGAGTCCTCGTGCCGCGACCCGCAGGACGCTGACGACCCACGCCCGACCGGCGACGCCCTGTTGCAGCTGATCGATATGCTCGATCACCTGCAGTCGGACGCGCATGCCCCTGGCATTAGCCCGGCTGAACTCAACACCCTGAGCGAGTACGGCCTGCAGCTGCTCAGTGAACTTGCCGGCACGGCATCACGCCTCGACCACCCGACGCTGGCGGCTGAGATCGAGCACCTGAGCTTCCCCTATGCCCTTTGGATCGCCCGCCATGGCGGCGAGATCCGGCGTCTGGAATCCGTGGTCAATGCATTGGCGCACTTTGCCAACCAGTCGAGTAGCCCTGAAACCATGGCCAGCCTGTATTGCCAGTGCTGCGAGCTGATCGATGCCACCAGCCCGGCGGCAGAGGAAGGCCCGGCAGGCATCCCGGGGAACCCGTGGCGTCTGCTCCTGGTGAATCGGGCCATCGTGGCAACGCGCAGTCTCAATGCTGAATTCATGGAACCCGCGTTCAACGCGATAGTCGAACTGCTGCCGAACGATGCTGAACGTTTTTTCGCAGAGGGCATGGAGCAGATGGCTGTTATAGATTACCCGGAGCATGTCCGCGCAGTGGTCCGACGTTACTACCTCGCCCACGCGGTGCCGCGGCGCCTTCACTGAACACAACAACGATTCGATCTGATGAAAATTCTCGCTGACCTGTTTCCGGTCATTCTGTTCTTTATCGCCTATCAGCTTTTCGATATCTATATCGCAACGCAGGCTGCAATCGCCGCAGCCGCGGTACAGGTAGTTTACAACCGGCTGCGATACGGCAAGGTCGAGACCATGCACTGGGTCACGCTCGGTCTGCTGGTGTTGTTTGGCGGACTCACACTGGCGTTGCGCGATCCAACATTCATCAAATGGAAGCCGACCGTGGTGAACTGGCTGTTCGCTGCAGCATTTCTCCTCTCGCAGTTGTTCATGAAGCGCAGCCTGCTGCGCCGCATGATGGATCACGCGGTCAACATGCCCGACACCGCCTGGCTGCGGCTCAATACGGCCTGGGTCGCGTTCTTTGCAGCGATGGGGGTGTTGAACCTTTATATCGCCTACAACTTCTCCGAAGCGGTCTGGGTCAACTTCAAGTTGTTCGGCTTTCTTGGGCTGACGCTGGTGTTCATGCTGGCCCAGGGCTTTTACCTTGCCCGGTTCGTCGAACCGGACGAACCCACTACCGAGGATTGAACCCATGCTCTACAGCATCGTCAGCACCGATGTGGCCGACAGCCTCCCGTTGCGCAAGGTCGCGCGTCCCGCGCATCTTGAGCGCCTGCAGCATTTGCAGCGCGAGGGGCGACTGGTACTCGCGGGACCCAATCCCGCGATCGACAGCGCAGATCCCGGTGACGCCGGCTTCACCGGCAGCCTGATCATCGCCGAATTCGCAAGTTTGCAGGACGCCTCCGCATGGGCGGACGCGGACCCCTATGTGGCCGCCGGCGTCTATGCGACGGTCACCGTCAAACCGTTCAAGCAGGTCTTTCCGCAATAAGCCGCCCCCCGTGTTGGGCAAGGAGTTCGAGGGTATGCGTGGGATCGGATTACGAATCGCCGCCGCAGCATGGTGTCTCCTCGTCTCGGCCACCGTGGCCGGCGAAGAGCAGGTCACGCCGCAGACTCTGGTCAAGGTCGATGACTTTGCAGTCACCAATCTGCATCTTGCGCTGTTCGCCAGCCAGACCGGGCGTGCACCGGACGATGCGGAAGGCCAGATTGCGCTGCTCAATGAACTGGTCAACAGCGTCATGGTGGCCAATTCCGCACAGGGCCGGGAACTTGCGGCGCATCCCGAGGTGGCGGCAGCCCTCGAGGTCGCACGCATCCGCCTGATCGCACAGACCTTCGTGCGCAGTCAGATGCGGCAGACCGAGATCGACGAAGCCAGGTTGCGCGAACTCTATGAGTCGGAATATCTGGCAGGCAGCGGCCAGGAATTCAAGGCCCGGCACATCCTCCTCGACAGTGAAAACGCCGCACTGGAGGTCATCGCCGACCTCGACAAGGGTGCCGACTTCGCCACCCTCGCCACCGAGCGCTCGATTGGCCCAAGCAAGTCAGCTGGAGGCGACCTCGGCTGGTTCGAACCAGCAGCCATGGTTCCCGAGTTTTCGGCCGCGACTGAGAAACTGGCTGACGGCGCGTACAGCAAGGCACCGGTCAAGACGCAATTCGGCTGGCATGTCATTCTGCGCGAAGCGAGCCGCACATTGCCGCCGCCCGACTTCGACAGCGTTCGCCCGGAACTGGAACGCCGGATCCAGCAGGAGCAGGTGGCGAAGGCGATCGATGCGATCCGCAACGATGCGCGGATCGAGGTCCAGAACCTGGAAAAGGTCGATTGAAACCGTCTCAGGGCCCGCAATCAACGGGCCCTGCATCGCCGCTATCCGGCCGGTTCACTCGTCGGTATTTTTGGCCGCCTTGCCGATGCGCCCCAGGGGCACGACCGTGGTTGGCGATTCTTCGTCGCTGTAGTAGGGCCGCTCCTGCGCAGCACCGGCCGCATCGGCCAGTTCACGCTCGCGCAACGAGATCAACCCGAGACACTGTCGCACGTCCTGGATCGTC
>JAGRHB010000233.1 GCA_020445245.1 Gammaproteobacteria bacterium | reverse complement strand
CCCTCTGGGAACGAGCAAGGACAGAGGGGAACGGCCGTGGCCGGCAGTGGTTTCATGATTTGGGGCGGCTGGCAGCCTTGTCCGTTAGACTATCGAACCAATGAAGGACAGACGAAACTCGAGCAGGCAATGACCAGACACATCGCATTCATCGGCGCCGGCAACATGGCCGGGGCATTGATCGGCGGCCTGCTTGCCGACGGTGTTCCGCCAGGACAACTGATCGCCACCGACCCATCGGCCGAAAAGTGCAGTGCGCTGAGCGAGGCTACCGGCATCCGGACACTGCAGGACAACCGTGAGGCCGCCGCACTTGCCGACACCCTGGTACTGGCGGTCAAGCCGCAAATCCTCCGCGGGGTGGCCGAAGAACTCGCTGCATCGGTGCAGCAACGCCGGCCACTGGTCATCTCGATCGCCGCGGGAATCCGCTGCGACAGCCTGCAGTCATGGCTCGGTGGCGGGGTGGCACTGGTGCGCACCATGCCGAACACCCCGGCGATCATCCAGTCGGGCGCCACCGTACTGTACGCGACACCCGAAGTTTCGCCAGCGCAACGCGAACGGGCAGAATCACTGATGCGCTCGGTCGGACTCGCCCAATGGATCGAAGACGAGTCGCTGATGGATGCGGTCACCGCCCTTTCCGGCAGTGGGCCGGCCTACTTGTTCCTCGTCATGGAAGCGCTGGAGGCAGCCGCGCGCGACCTCGGACTGACACCCGAAACTGCACATCTGCTGACCCTGCAAACGGCGTTTGGTGCCGCGCGCATGGCGCTTGAGAGCAGCGACCCACCCGAGGTGTTGCGGGCCCGCGTCACCTCGCCGGGCGGGACCACGGAACGCGCTCTCGGCACCCTGGAGGATGGCGGCATCCGCGACCTGTTCAAACGCGCGCTGACCGCAGCGCGTGATCGCTCGATTGAACTCTCCCGCAGTCTTGGAGGTGTGTGATGGGTGGAGGTTATCTAGCACAGCCGGCGATCTTCCTGGTCCAGGTGCTGTTCGGCCTGTATGCGACACTGGTGGTGTTGCGCTTCCTGCTGCAGTTGATGCGCGCCGACTTCTACAATCCGCTGTCGCAATTCATCGTCAAGGCCACCAAACCCCTGCTGAACCCGTTGCGACGCGTGATCCCGGGCGTGTCCGGCATGGACATCGCATCGCTGGTGCTCGCCTGGGCCGTGGTGGCGGTCGAACAACTTGCCATTCTCGCCCTGTCGGGGGCCGGATTGCAGATCTCTGCAGCCGCGCTGCTGGCGATTCCTGAATTGATCTCGCTGGTCATCAATATTTTCCTGTTCGCGATACTGATCCAGGTGATTGTCAGCTGGATCAACCCGGGCAGTCACAACCCGGCGATCAGCCTGATCATCAGCCTGACCGAACCGCTGCTGGCACCGGTGCGACGCCGCATGCCGGACATGGGCGGACTCGACCTGTCACCGATGGTGGTCATGCTCGGCCTGGTGGTACTGGAAATGCTGCTGGTCCCACCGATCAAAGACCTGATCGGCCAGATGCTGTGACCGAGGCCGACTGGTATCGCTGGGACGGCCCCGACCTGATACTGAAGCTCAAGCTGCAGCCCAAGGCGAGCCGCGATGCCTTTGGCGAGCCGCAGCACGACCGCCTGCGGGTCACCATCACAGCCCCGCCAGTCGACGGCAAGGCCAATGCCCACCTGGTCAGCTGGCTGGCAAAACAGTTCGGTGTCGGCAGGTCATCGGTACTGATCGAAACCGGCCTGACCAGCCAGCTCAAGCGCATCAGAATCAAGGTGCCCGCCCGCCTTCCCGACGTGATCGCAGCGCGTTAGGCGTGGCGCCACCAGGCATCGAACAGGCTTTTATTTCGCCGTCCGTCGCCTGATTGAGGAACGAAAAGCACGACTTTGCCCTGCGTCGGTGGAGAACCCGGTCAATTGCCCGCTGCACGCTTGCGCCGGGCCTGAGCCGTTGACCTATACTCGACGAAAACCATCCGCACGGCACTGATCCTGCCGTCCGGAGCAAATAAAAAAGGGCATCAGCCCAGTGCCGAGAACAACACTGCCGGGATGGCTGCGAGCATCATGCCGAATACGAACCTTTGCGATCAGCTAGGCGCCTTCAACGCCTGGCGGGACAGGCAATTGCGCCTGCTCAAACAGCTGCAGCCATGGCTCAGGCAACAGGGGCTGTACACACTCGAGACCAGGAATGCGATCGACCGGGCGCAACGGGCACTGCGTGACGAACACATGACCGTCGTGGTGGCCGGTGAGTTCTCACGCGGCAAGACCGAGTTGATCAATGCGCTGTTCTTTGCGCACCATGGTCGCCGCCTGCTGCCGGCGGACGCCGGGCGGACCACCATGTGTCCGACCGAGATCTTTTGCGACGAGAATCAGCCTCCTTACCTGCGCCTGCTGCCGATCGAGACGCGCCGCAACGAGTATTCGCTGGCCTCGCTGCGCGATCAACCGGATCAATGGGTGCACACCGACCTAGACCTGAACGACCCGGAATCACTGTCGCGCGATCTGCAGATGCTGACGCAAAGCAGACCGGCCACGCGGCACGAAGCCGCCGAGCTGGGGCTGGTCGCAGAGCCGGAGCCGTCGAAAACCGAAGGGTGCAGCATCCCACGCTGGCGTCTCGCCCAATTGAACATCCGTCATCCCCTGCTCGCCCAGGGGCTGCGGATCCTGGACACCCCGGGACTCAACGCCATCGGCAGCGAACCCGAACTGACGTTCGAAATGCTGCCGGCGGCACATGCGGTCCTGTTTGTATTGGCCGCAGACACCGGTGTAACACGCTCCGACCTGCATGTTTGGCAGCGCTTCATCCAACGCCCTGGGCATGTCAGCCGACGCGGCCTGATGGTCGTCCTCAACAAGACCGACACGCTCTGGGACGAGTTACGCTCCTCGCGCCAGATCGCCGAGAGCATCGTCAAGCAGTGCCGCGAGGTTGCGCTGGCGCTTGGTGTCAGTCACGACCAGGTGTTTGCCACCTCTGCACAGAAGGCGCTGCTGGCCCGCGTCCAGAACAATGCCGCACTCGAGCAGCGCAGCGGCATCGCAAGCCTGGAGAAATACCTCGGCAACGCCATGATGGCCAATCGCCTTGACATCATTCGCCATGAACACATCTACAGCATCCAGCAGGCGTTGGACGCTCTCGAGACACTGATCACACGTCGCCTGGAGCGCAACGGGAACCAACGTGGCAATCTGGCCGGCCTGGCCGATCAGAGCGACGCGGCGATCGGGCGGATGCTGGAGAGCGCACAGCATGCACAGGCGCACTACCAGGCCAGCGTGGATACCTACAAACAGAGCCTGGCCGCCTTCAACCAGCATGGCCGCACACTGCTGAGCGCGCTCGATGTCCGGACGCTGGATCAGACACTGGACACCATTCGCGCGTCAATGACAGGGGCGTGGACGACCCACGGCTTGAAAGAAGCGATGCGTGCGCTGTTCAAGGAAATCAATGTGCGCCTGGAGGTTGCCGGCAAGCAGACACAACTGATGCGCCGCCTGCTGCGCACCGTTTATCGGCGTTTCCAGAGCGAACATGGATTCCAGCTCGCGATGCCGGCGATGATGTCGATCGTACGTCACCAGGTGGAACTCGGACTGCTTGATCAGGAGGCGGAGATCTTCAGGAACAGCGCACGTACGACGCTGATGGAACAGCATTTCGTCACCAAGCGTTACTTCCGCACCATCGTCAGCCGCTCGCAGGCGATC